>JAYTMI010000808.1:0-9256 GCA_043728625.1 Saprospiraceae bacterium
ACAAACATCGAACGCGTATCACGCAGGATGTGATAAAATTCTTTTTTAACGAGAGAGAAAAATTGTATCATATTTAATGTAACTTTATAGTTCTAAAAACATCCACTTCTTCATTTCTTAAATAATGTGACAAATGAATAATAAAATATATTTCATTCTGGCTGTATCTTGCTTCCTCTTTTCTACTTCTTGTGAAAAAAAAAATAGAGATTATCATTTACCCATTATGGAAGACCGTGTCTATACAATTGAAAAAATAATTTGTGATGAAAAAAATCGGTATTTCAGTTGGCAGTGCAGTTTCAGCCAGAATTATATCCAAAAAGACATTAAAACGAACTCTGAAAAAACCTTTACCTTCAATTTCAAAAGCGACAATTTCAATAGAGATTACTATGGATTTAGAGTCAATATTTATATCAACAATATTTTCCGTTTTCGGCGTTCAACCCGTGATTTTCCATTTGAAACAAGTTTAGTCATTCCCGAAGGCGCCACTGTCAACGTCAAAACTTTTTTTGAACAATATGCCAATATAAACACCAATTTAGAGGACTCAGGCACTGTCAATTGTAAAGTAAGTTGTGAATAATTGACTTTTTATTTAAACACTGTCATTCTGAACGCTTGGCATCTCTCGCCAATTTCAAAAATACTTCGTCCATCGAGTCAGCACCGTAGGTCTTTTTCAAGCCCGCAGGCGTATCTAAAGCCTTTATCACACCATCCACCATAATCGAAACTCGGTGACAATATTCAGCCTCATCCATATAGTGGGTAGTGACAAAAACAGTCGTCCCACGTTCAGCCGCTTCGTATATCATTTCCCAAAATTGGCGGCGTGTCACAGGGTCAACACCACCCGTTGGTTCATCTAAAAATACAATTTTGGGCTCATGTATGATGGCAATTGAAAACGCCAATTTTTGCTTCCAACCCAAAGGCAACGACTTCACTTTTGTCTTAGCTAAGTCCTCTAATTGGAGATGATGAAGCAAATAATCTATTTTTTCCTTCAATTCTACCCGACCTAAACCATATACACCACCATAAAAACGGATATTTTCACGCACCGTCAAGTCATCATATAAGCTAAATTTTTGGCTCATATAACCGATGTTCCGCTTGATGTTTTCTGTCTGAGTATAAACATCAAAACCTGCTACCATTGCTTTACCACTTGAGGGAATACTCAAACCACAAAGCATGCGCATCGCTGTGGTTTTGCCCGCACCGTTAGCACCCAAAAAGCCAAAAACTTCACCTTTATACACCTCAAAAGTGACGGCGTTGGTCGCTACGAAATCGCCAAACCGTTTCGTCAGTTTGTCGGTTTTTATGACAATTTCAGAAGTCACTTAGTATTTATTTTGATTGTGAATGAGTATTAATATTTCTTCTGCTTGATTCACTTGATTTTGACTTTTTAGTTAAATAAAGTAAATATTTAATTTTTCATCAACGCCATAAAACAGTCCTCTATAGTTGGCTCTATCTGTGCCACATCAATATTATCATGCCCTTTCTTATGCAAAAATCTCTTAATATCCGTCTCTTCTAAAACAGTATCTTTCAATGTCAGATGATGGGCATCGCCGAAAGCAAAACAGGATTCTGTGTTTTCGTAAAGCCTTAAATCATTCAATAAAGAAAACATATTTGAAGAACGTACTGACCATAAAGGACGATCAAAATTTTGAATAATACTGAGGGGGGTATCCATGTCCAATATATGACCATTTTGCATCAAAGCGACACGGTCACATAAGCTCGCTTCATCCATATAAGGTGTCGAAACGATGATAGAAATGTCTTTTTCTTTAAGTCTTTTGAGCATTTCCCAAAATTCCTTGCGGCTAACAGCATCTACACCTGTCGTCGGTTCATCTAAAAAAAGAACGCTCGGTCTATGAATTAAAGCACAACAGAGAGCTAATTTCTGCTTCATACCACCTGACAATTTACCCGCCCGACGGGTTTTAAAAGGCTCAATTTGAACATAAATATCCCTTATCAATTCGTAATTTTCTTCAATCGTTGTATTGAAAATGGTCGCAAAAAAGGACAAGTTTTCTTCAACCGTTAGGTCTTGATACAGCGAGAAACGTCCAGGCATATAACCCACACTTTTTCTTATTTCTTTGTAATTTTTAACCACATCAAAACCACCCACTTCGGCTGTACCGCTATCGGGCATTAACAAAGTAGTCAAAATCCGAAAGAGAGACGTTTTCCCTGCTCCGTCTGGACCAATGAGTCCAAACAGCTCTCCTTGTTCGACTTCGAAACTGATGTCGTTCAGGGCTTTTACCTTTCCTTTGTCATAGGTTCTGACTATATTTTTAACAACAACAGGCTTCATTTTTGTTAATGGTTAATGGTTATTGGGGATTAGTTATTGGGGATTGGGGATTGTGTTTTACCAATAACCAATAACCAATCCCCAATAACTAATTAAAAAGAACTTCTCCGTACATACCGATTTTCAAAGTGCCATCATTTTTAACTTTAATTTTGACAGCATAAACGAGGTTTGCACGTTCATCTTTAGTTTGGACGGTTTTTGGTGTAAACTCGGCTTTATCAGAAACCCAGAAGATATTGCCTTGCAATTCGCGGTATTTATCCTTGCCTTCGTCAATCATGATTTTGACTTTTTGGTTAATTTTTATTTGCCCCAATTGATCACCTGTTATGTAGGCACGAAGAGTCATTTCTGACATATCCGCAATTTTATAAATGGCTTTTCCAACAGCGGTTATTTCACCAGATTCAGCATATTTTGACAAGATAGTACCATCAATCGGATTTGTAATTTTAGCGCGATTAATCTGTTCATCCAGTTGTTTCATACGTTTTTCGAGGGGGAGTTTCTCACTCAAAATACCGCGATTTTGTATGCCAACAACAGCCGTTTGTGCTGAAATCTGTCTTTCAAAGACTTTTATGGACGATTCAGACGCTTCAATCTGCTTCTTCAAAATCTGAACTTGACCGTTAACATCATCGAGTTGTTTCGGCGTAGCGGCTTCTGCTTTGACGAGATTTTCAAGGCGTTTTTGCTCTTTTTGAAGCACAATTAATTGCTGTTTTTGCACATCAATTTGACTGCGTTGTACATCAATTTGTTCCTTATAAACGGAGATTTGTGGTGCTGCATCATTTGACTTTTCAGTTAAAGCCGTCATACTCGCTGCAATTTGCTCTTTTTGAAGTTCTATACTGAGGGGGTCAATCGTACCAACGATTTTACCTTTCGAAACAGAATCACCTTCTTTGATATCGAGTGTTAAAATTTTACCCGTTGACTCGGCAGAAACGATGATTTCAGTCGCTTCAAAAGTACCTGAGGCATCAAATTTTTGAGTTGTGTCTTTGCATGCCGCAACGGAAAGAAGTAATAAACACCCCCTCAGTATTTTTGAATCGAAAATATTTTTTTTCATAATTATTTGATTTTCAAATTTTTATACAAAACTATAAATAAAAATTATTGACTATTTACCTAAAGTTGTTTTCAAATTAATTTGAGCATTGAGCAATTGTAGTTCATGCAAAACCAAATTTTGGCGAGCTTGACTTTCAGCATTTAGTTCGATGAGATAGTCATTGGCAGTCATCACACCGTTCTCTAATTGCGCAGAAGCTGTTTGTTTTATTTTTTCTCTAAGACTCAGTATTTGGCGATCTTTATCTATTAATTTCTCTAATTTACTCATCTCAGAAGACTGCTGCTTAACAACAACATTTGTATTCAACAAAAATATATCTTTTTGAATATCAATGATTTGTGTGTTATTTTTCAAAACCTGCAAATCATTTTTCAAGGTTTTAGAATATAAATCCGCTAAATTCCATTTGAAGGACAGCCCACCGATACCATAGAAAACAAATTCATTTTTCAAAAAATTCAAACCTGGACGACCATAACCGCCTGTTGCAAAAGCAAACAAACGAGGATAGTTTTTCAAAGAAGCGACTTTAACCGTTTGGTCAATTTGCTTTTTTTGCAAATCAAAAAGCGTTAGTTCAGGACGGGTGATTTGTGCGCCAAGGAGGCTTTCATAGAGGGGAGTCGGTTTTTCAAAAATGGTTTTATCGTCTAACTCTTTGGCTATCAAGAGATTGAGCATCTGAATAGAAGCGGATCGTGCCGATTTCAACTCAATAATGCGTTGATCTGCCTTCAAATCCTCTACTTGAAGAGTTTGTAAACTCATTTTCAAAGCCACACCATTGGCAACAGCACCTTCTATTTTCTTAATGCGTCCGGCGAGGTCAGACTTGAGTAAATCTATCAGTTTCTCATTTTCGTCTAATTGTAAAATATTGAAATAGAGTTGATTAACACGTTCTTTTAACTTGGCAATTTCAACTTCGACTTTTTGTATGTCCACTTCAGTCGTCGTATTCAACACCTTTTCTTGCATTTTGATAATACCGCCGTCCCATAATATTTGTTTAACGTCAAGAGTCGCTTTATACTGGTCTTTACTGAGGGGGGTAATTTCAACGCCTGGCAACTTAACAGGAAATGAAGTCACGTCCGATTGATAGGTCGCCTGTGCATTGAGTTCAATTTGAGGCAAATAGTTATTCTTTAAACTATTGACATTCAAGGTATTAGCCTCACGAATCAAGCCACGTTGCCGAACCATTGGGAAATTGTCTTGTGCTAAACGATAACATTCATCGAGAGAAATACGCTCAATGTTTTGCCCAAAAGCGTCATTGGAAAGAAGGATAAAAAAAAGGAGTATCTTTTTCATTAGATAATATTTTCTGCTAACAGATTTAACTAAATAGTCAAAATTATAAAATTGGCAATTAAGGACGCAAGGCTTCACTTAAAAAGCGGCTCACTTCCTCTTTTCGCTGTTTTAATATAATGGTTAAATCATCGTCTTTGATTTGTAAAACAGCTTGAATGACGGGTTTGGCAATAAAAGGAAAAACGCAAAGAGAAATAATATTAAGAATTAAATGGAGTGGGTTGGACGTTTTGATACGCCCGACTTGCATTTCGGTAATCATTTGGAAAGCGAATTGCTGCATTTTTGCAAAGTTTTGGGTATGCCCCAAAATATCTTTCATCCGTTCTGGGTTTCTATTCACTTCCGTTATCATAAAAACAGGTAATTGCGGGTTTTCACTCACAAAATCAATATAACGATGTACAAAATGCTCAATTTTTTCTTCGATGGGCTTATTGGATTCAACTAAGGCGGTAAAATCGGGGACGATTTTAGCAATTATTTGGTCAAAAATCGTTTCAAAAAGGTTTTCTTTTGAACGGAAATAATAATGTAGAAGGGCTTTGTTGATACCTGCCTCTGCAGCGATTTCATCAAGGCGTGCGCCATCTAATCCTTTTTGAATAAAGACCTTTTTAGCAGCTTCCAGAATTTTTTGTTCAGTTGATAAATCTAAGGGTACAGCCATTTAACTAAAAATTTTAACTAAAAAATTAATGATGGCACAAAAGTATTCAGTCGTTTTGAAACGAAGAAATTTTTAACCATAAAATTTAACTTTTTAGTTAAAATTTTAAAGATGATTTGATATTATTAAGCCAATTAGCAACCGAATCGCGTTTTGAAGAAATGTTTGGAAAGCCCATTTCGTTTCCCAACAAAATACGGTAGCTTTATTTAGAGGTAATAATGGAAAATAAAAAATTAATCGTCTAAACGAAAAGAGCCGCCTTTGTATCGAAGTATATTAACATACTGATTTTCATATTTTGATATATTGCCTTGCGGGTCGTTATCATTGACAATCGTTCTATATATTGGTGAAAAATTGAAATTTGTGTGCAAGACTTTTTGTGGTTCATTTTGCATATAATAAGGAAATGCAGTGCCATATCGTTGCAACATTTTTCCAACATAGAGCATACAATCATAGCCTAAAAATGAATCCGAGTTAGGCATTTTGTTGAATTTGCTGAAAAACTTTGAACGGAAATAGCCGACATTCGGATTATTCCCTTCGATAAAGGTCGAACTGGTAATCCTAACGTCCAATGTTTGATATAAACTTGACAAAGAGCCGTTAAAGTCCATCCACTGCGGCATACCATATACAGCCACACTGCCTCGACGTGGAGAAGCGGCTAATTTCTGCAAAAATGCGCTGACAAATGCCTCATCCCAAGAAGGCACGACAAAAACGGTTTGCCCAGAGGCGCGCAAATAGGGTTCAATGGTAAAATTGGATTCATTTTCTATTGACCATTCGTCAAAACGACCACCGTAAATGGATTGATTGAGTGCCGAATTGGCATCTTGAAAGAGCTTGAATCGCGCCGTTTCATAGTCTGTTCTTCGCCCGACCAAAACGACTTGCTCTGTTTTGTAACGAGTGCGTAAGTGTCGAACAATATTGTCGCAATGCGTTTTCAAACTGGGTTTAACTTGAACGAAATATGGATTTGCGCCATCAACGTCCCCTGACGGAAAATAAGGTGAAACGAAAATCTTTTTCATTCGATTCGCAAAATCCATCGTAGAAGGCACGTTTTCCTTTTCAACAGGTCCCAAAAGTACATCGGCACGGCTCACCTCGTAGCGTGATATTAGGTTATTGAAGTCTCCCCGAGAGTCCAAAACCGTTACTTTTAGGTTAAATGATTGCGTTGAAAGTGAATCTAAGGCAATTTTTGCACCCGCATAAAAGTCCAAAGCAAATTGAGACTTAGAGGGATTTTCACGCCCATCCACATATTGAGCTGTAAAAAATGGTAAAATCATGGCTAAATCGTAGCTATTTTTGAGATTACCTGTTGATTTCGGGTCAGAAACAACTCCACCTCCACCTGTGGTATTGCCTGAATTGCCGTTTATGACGACACCACTTGCGGGCGTTGATGTTGTAATGGGCGGCTTTGCCATCGGGTCAGTTTTCCAACGGATGGTGTCCACCAAAACTGTTGAATTTGGATCGGTCTGACGTTGACCATTTGTTTGATCTGGCTTTTTTGACGGCAGTTTGGTTGTATCTGCTTTTTTGAAAAGGTCGCAGGAAGTCGTTGTGAGCGACAACGCAACTAAAAGTAAAAGGCCTGTGAGTACGTTCCTCATATTTTTAGGTTGTTTCATAGTTGAAAAAGATTGAATGAATCTAAGATTCGTTTGAAATTGAGTCAAACTTCTATATTTTTTTACACATTTTAAAGTTTTTCCTAACAAAACTTTCCGAACAAACAGATTTTTTCTTATTTACTCCCATTCGATAGTAGCCGGTGGCTTTGTTGAAATATCATAAACAACGCGGTTGATGCCTCTAACATTGTTGATAATATCCGTCGAAATTTCCGCTAAAAACGCATGTGGCAAATGCGACCATTCAGCTGTCATACCGTCCGTAGAACTAACAGCACGCAAAGCAATGGTCTTTTCGTAAGTCCTTTCGTCGCCCATAACACCCACCGATTGAACCGGCAAAAGGATAGTGCCTGCTTGCCAAACTTCATCATAAAGCCCCCATTTTTTCAAGCCATTGATATAAATAGCGTCTGCTTCTTGCAACATCTCAACTTTTTCAGGCGTAATGTCGCCCAAAATGCGAATGCCCAAACCCGGTCCAGGGAATGGATGCCGCTTCAAAATATTATCTGCCAAGCCCAATTCACGTCCAACGCGCCGCACTTCATCTTTAAACAAAAAGCGCAATGGTTCAACGATTTTGAAACCCATTTTTTCGGGCAAACCACCCACATTGTGGTGCGATTTAATCGTTACTGAAGGACCATGAACACTGATAGACTCAATGACATCTGGATAAATAGTGCCTTGTGCCAGCCATTTTATGTCTGGAAACAACTTTGCTTCGATTTCAAAAACTTCAATGAACATGCCGCCAATCGCTTTGCGTTTTGCTTCGGGGTCAGAGATACCCCTCAGTGCATCGTAGAATTTTTGCTTTGCATCAACGCCAGCGACATTCAATCCCATGCCTTTATAAGACTCTAACACTTGTTCATATTCGTCTTTGCGGAGCAAACCATTGTCAATAAAGAAGCAATAAAGGTTTTCTCCTATGGCTTTGTGCAATAACAAGGCAGCAACACTCGAATCCACGCCACCCGACAATGCGAGTAAAACGTGCTCTTCGCCGATCTTGTTTTTCAAATCAGCAACCGTTTCATCTACAAAATGAGCAGGTGTCCAATCTCCTACACAACCAGCAATATCTAAAATAAAGTTTTTAAGCAATTGCAAACCATCTAAACTGTGCGTCACTTCGGGGTGAAATTGGATACAATACACAGGTGCTTCGCCTTCAACTGCCGTTTTTTTATACGCCGCTGTCACGCCACCTTCTGAATTTGCCAAAAGTTCAAAACCTTCGGGCAGCTTTGTAATCGAATCAGAATGTGACATCCAGACTTGTGAACCTGCTTTTATACCTTCAAAAAAAGCGTCTTCTTTCAAAATTGTGCTGATGGCTTGCTTGCCATATTCACGTTTCCCTGATTTTTCTACCAAGCCGCCATAGTGTTTGGCAATCATTTGTGCGCCATAACAGACACCCAAAACAGGGATTTTGCCCATAATTTTATCTAAATCCATCGTCAAAGCATTCACATCGCGGACGGAGAAGGGGCTGCCACTCAAAATGACCGCTTTTACTGAGGGGTCAAGGGTTTTAGGCAATTTGTTGTACGGAATGATTTCAGAATAGACATTCAATTCGCGGACACGGCGAGCAATCAACTGAGTATATTGCGAGCCAAAATCGAGGATGATGATTTTTTCGTTCATGCCGCAAAGTTAGTTAAGTAATGGTGAATGGCGAATGGTGAATGGTGAATATTTCTTAATGATGAATGATTTTATGGTGAATGGTGAATAATCATAATGGTGAATGGTGATTTACTTTCAATTTACTTAATTTCGCATTCCTATTCACCATTAAAATATTCATCTCTCATCATTCATACTTTATGGAATTTGGCTATAAAACCAACGCTTCGATGGTCATTTTGCGGAATGGCACGTCTTATATGTTACTAAAACGCAACAAAGAGCCTTTTATCGGGCATTATGTGCCTGTGGGTGGAAAAGTTGAACCGCATGAGAGTCCGATAAAAGCGGCTATTCGTGAGACGTTTGAAGAAACAGGTTTTACGATTGACAGTCCTAAGTTTTGTGGTGTTTTGGTCGAGTCATCGCCCACAAAATACAATTGGACGGTTTTTATCTATTTGGCAGATATTCCAAAAGTGCCGCCTCCACCCTGCCCCGAAGGAACG
>JAYTMI010000809.1:0-3033 GCA_043728625.1 Saprospiraceae bacterium
TCCATATCGGTATAGTCAATCAAAGCACGTTGCTTTTTGAAACGGTCAAATTCGGCAATAGCTTCGGCGGCAATGTCAAAAACTGTGAAAATAAAATCACGTATATCTTTTTGAAATTCAGGGAATTGAACGTGTGTTTTACAAAACTCCACAAGGTCTTCGACATGCGATTTGCTTTTAGCACCCATTTTTATTTTGGTCAATTTTACCCAATTATACCAATGCAAAGAGCCGCGCGTACGTAATTCGTTACGGAGTAATTTGAGTTCTCCGATGCCGTCTTTTGTTACTTTTGTTTCGTCAGGACTGCCTTCGAGATTGTCAATAGCTACTTGTAAAAGCGTTAAAAGATGAGCATTATAGTCAGCCCCTGACCCCAGAGGGGAGCTAACATCGTTTGAATCTTCAACAACTAAAAAGGGGATGAAACTTTCAAAAGACTTTATTTTACTTTCCTCCAAAACGGCTAAGGAAAAGGCATTGGCACGCGACACGTCCACGATTTCACGGACGTTTTTACGCCAATCATACGTCCCTTTTTTGGTCATACCGAGTTTATCACACAAGTCGTTCATACAATTGACCCTATCGTAAGTCATAATTTGAGACAAAGAGAGATTAAAAAAAATCTGTTGGTCTTCGTCTGCCATGATATCCACTTGTGGCGATACACCCGCTTCAAAGGCAAACCGTTTCAAGAGTTTAACGCCTAAGCCATGCACCGTACCGATGAGGGCATTTGAAAGGTCGTTTGCCTGTTCTGTTAAGCCTTCTTCAAGGAGTTTGGTGCTGACGCGTTCATGGAGTTCGGCGGCAGCTTTTGAAGTAAATGTCGTGGCAATGATGCCTGATGCCCTTGTGCCACCCCTCAGTAATTTGACCATATCGGCGGTCAATCGGTATGTTTTGCCGCTGCCTGCGCCTGCAGAGATGATTTGGATTGCCATAATGGGTTTTGAGTTTTGGGTTGCGTGTTTTGAGTTCTGACAGGTATTCTATTGATGGTGCGAAGTTACGTTTTTAGGGCAAATTGAGTGACTAATGTTTTATTTGTTTTAACAAAAAATAATTATTTTGTTTTAAAAAGGCGGCAAACTTTGCTCTTTTTCTAAAATCCCTAAGCCAAAGAGGGCAAAATCGTACTTTACAGGGTCAGTTGGGTCGTATTGTCTTAGATTTTCCGTCAATTCTAAAACAGCTTGCCAATCGGTTTTAGGTCTTGTCAAAAGCCCTAAGCGGCGGGCTTGACGGTCAACATGGACATCTAAGGGCATCAAAAGTTGGGCAGGTTTTATATTTTGCCACAAACCGAAATCCACGCCTTGTTGGTCGTGTCGCACCATCCAACGTAGAAACATGCAGAGTCGTTTGCAAGTACTTTTTGAGGTGGGCGTTGCAATATGCTTTTTTGTGCGGACAGGGGCAACGGGCAAGCTGAAAAACTCGTTGTTAAAACCAATAAGAGCATGTTGTACTGAGGGGGACTCCGTTGTTATATGTTTTGAAAAAGCGAACTCCAAAGAGTCGTTTTCTTTATAAAAATGTTGTAAATATTCAAGAAAGTAGAGTGTGTCTGTTGGCTGGAAGGTTCGGTGCTTGAAATCGAGGAAACGTTGCCTGTCTTTTTCGAGGTGATTGATGATAAAATCATGGGGTGCATTGTCCATCAAATCGAATAAACGGGTGGCACTGTTGATGATTGTTTTGCGTTGTCCCCAAGCCAGCATCGCTGTCCAAAAGGCTGAAATTTCAATATCTTGAAGCTTAGAAAAGCGATGTGGAATGCCTATTGGGTCGTTTTCGATAAAGGTTGGTATGTTAAATTTACGATAACAATCGTCCAAAAAGGCGTGTAAATTATTGGTCATTCAAAATTCTTTTTACTTTTGAGCAGCCATCACATAGAAATGTCCGTTTCATTCAAAAAATTTCATCAAAAAATATGACAGCAACGTTCACTTATACCCTTATTCTGGCGGCAATTTTAGTTGTCAAAAAGCTACTCGATTCTTCTAACGATAAAAATTTGAAGACTTTCCCTTGATTGGTTATTGGTTGATTGGTTATTGATTACTCGTTACACGATTTGACGAATAACCAATCAACAAATAACCAATCCCTATCTCAGGCTGCCCACATTTTTAGACCCCTCAGTATCTATGTCATTTTCTTCGATGGCTTGTTTCAGAATCATATTATCAATCAAACGTACGTCTCCAACCCAAACAGCAACTAGAGCTACGGCGTAATCCGTATCTTCAAAAAGTTGAATGGGTAATAAGGTGCGCCCGTCAACGATTTCGAAGTATTCGACTTTAAAATGTGGTTCTGTTTTTAGTTTTGATAAAGCCAATTGTTGGATTTCAGCCGGACGGTATTCACCAACCCTATCAGCTGCCTCTGCCAATACGTTATAAATTAAAGCAACTTTTGGACGGTCTTCGGGCGTAATTTGACCATTGCGGCTCGACATTGCTAAACCATCTGGCTCTCTTTGTATTGGGCAAGAAACCAATTCCGTTTCAGATTTCATCAACTCTAACATACGCCTAACGATAGCCGCTTGTTGGAAGTCTTTTTGACCCATATATAAACGGTTTGGGTTTACGATGTTGAGAAGACGCTGAACGACTTGTGCCATACCTTCAAAATGACCGGGGCGAAAAACACCTTCTAAAATGCGGTCGAGCTTACCAAAGTTAAATTTTACTGAGGGGGTCATTCCGTTAGGATAAATCTCTGGAACATCGGGCATAAAAAGAATATCGCAACCAGATTCAGCGAGCATTTCTATATCTTTTTCGGTAGTTCGGGGGTATTTCTCTAAATCAACAACGTTATTAAACTGCGTTGGATTAACAAAAATACTGGCAACCGTTACGTCACATTCGGTACGAGAACGGGTAATCAATGAAATGTGTCCACGATGTAATCCGCCCATTGTCGGCACAAAACCTATGTGTAATCCTTTGTTTTTTAATAAATTAAGATGTTTTTGTAAATCTGAAACGCGTTTGAAAAGTAGCATTGTTT
>JAYTMI010000810.1:0-6302 GCA_043728625.1 Saprospiraceae bacterium
GGAATATTGCGGCATGGCACGTAACGCCGAAGGTTTGACAAAAGCCATTGGTCTTATAGCTGATTTGCGTGCAGAATACTATAAAGACGTGTTCGTACCTGGCAGCGAAACGGAATACAATCCAGAGCTTGAAAAAGCCCTGCGTGTAGCCGATTTCATCGAATTGGGCGAATTGATGTGTATTGACGCTTTGAATCGCAACGAATCTTGTGGCGGTCACTTCCGCGACGAATCACAAGACAATGGCGAAGCGAAACGTGATGACGAAAATTTCGCTTACACCGCAGCTTGGGAATACGGCGGCGACCCTTCTGAACCGATTTTGAACAAAGAACATTTGGTCTTTGAAGAAGTCAAGTTGCAGACGCGGGTTTATGCGTAATTCTAAGTCTTCAATACTGAGGGGGTGGTTTTTTGAAAAAAACGTTTATTTTTGTCAAAAATTGATAAATAATTACGACGATGATTTCACAAGAGCAAATACAAGAAGCAACAAAACGCTTAGTTGAGACTTATAATCCAGTGGCTATTTACCTATTTGGTTCTTATGCTTGGGGTAAACCGCATGAGGATAGCGATTTGGATTTGATGGTTATCTTATCAGATGAAGATAAGGTGGTATTTTCAACATACAAAATTGGTAACAGAGCTTTATGGAATATAGGTTTTTCAAAGGATATTTTAGTTAATAACGAATCTGACTTTCTTCTGCGGTCTAATCATCCTTCAACCTTACAACATAAAATTCAAAAAGAAGGCATAAAACTATATGAATCCACACGAGGAATGGCGCTTCAAGGCTGATAGAGATTGCAAAGGAGCAAAAGGAATGCTTGATGAAGATTCAACTAAAGAAGCTTTACAGTATGCTGAAATTGTCTTGAATTTTATAGTCAATAAATGTTTATAACACCCCCTCAGTAAAAACAAAAAACTATGTGTCCTCTGTGACTATGTGTTAAAAATTTAAATTGAATTAAAAATGAAATTAAATCTAAAAATATGGCGGCAAGGCGGCAAATATAAAGGCGAACTTGTCAATTATACACTCGACGGCGTGGATGCGCACATGTCGTTCCTCGAAATGCTCGACGTATTGAACGAGGAATTGGTATCCAAAAAAGAAGAACCTGTGGCTTTTGAACACGACTGCCGCGAAGGGATTTGTGGCACTTGCTCACTCGTCATCAACGGTCGCCCACATGGTCCTTGGAAAGCGACAACGACTTGTCAACTCCACATGCGCGAGTACAAAGATGGCGATACAGTCGTCATTGAGCCTTTCCGCGCCCGTTCATTTCCTGTTATCAAGGATTTAGTCGTTGACCGTTCATCATTTGACCGCATTATTCAAGCGGGCGGCTATGTTTCTGTTGGCACAGGTCAAGCACAAGACGGCAATGCGATTCTCATCGGGAAAGAACAAGCAGCGAGTGCGATGAACGCCGCAGAATGTATTGGTTGCGGTGCTTGCGTGGCGGCTTGTCCGAATGGTTCAGCGATGTTGTTTACAGGTGCAAAAGTGGCGCATTTGGCACGTTTACCACAAGGTCGTCCTGAAGCAGCGAAACGTGTACAAGACATGGTCGCACAACACGATGCAGAAGGTTTCGGTATGTGTAGCAACGTCGGTGCATGCGAGGCAGAATGCCCTAAAAGCATCAGTTTGGATACGATTGCAACTATGAATCGGGAATATACATCGGCTTCATTTTCTGCCGCGCCTGAAAAGGCAATGGCTGAAGGAGTTTAATTAATTGATTGTCAAAGTTTTATAAAAAAGCATGGTCGGATACCCCCTCAGTATCCGACCATTTTTTTAGCAATAAATTGTTCAAATCAAAATAAAAACCACTTTTTTCAAAATAACGATCACTTTTTATATTTTATGAAAAGTTCATCAGAAAGATCCATTGCGCTTAATAACAATTTTATTTTGTCGAATTTATGCTTAGAACCCAAGTTAACTTCTACGAAATAGGTATCATTGATAGCCCTTGCTTCTCTTAATGTTTCTTTTTGGGAAGTTAAACTAAGCTTATCTTTAATATCAGAAGAAAAGAAAATGTTAGGATTCAGCTCAAAAAGAGACCTTAATATATAAAGATACAAATCTGAAATATTCTTTGCAGGAACTTTTTGATCAAAGAACAAAGCATAATCTAATTTTTTAAAAGTCGGTTCATCCACATCAAAAATATTAATTTCACTGTCATCTATTAAATCCTCATCCGATACTGAGGGGTATCCCCAAATTCTTAAAAACCTTTCGAAAATAAGTTGATATCGTACTTCAATTTCTTCTATATCCCATTTTTCAATTAATGAAAGATGTTTATTGAGCCATAACCTGCTGAATTTATAACCCTGCTCTTTATCCTCTTCATTCATATCTCTTTTGTCTGTAAAATATTTGTTACTTAATTTTCCATTATTTCCTGATAATGTTAAGTTCGCTGCTGTATTCAAAAACTTTTCTCTGATTTCCTGATACGCCGTATCTCCCAATATTTGTTTCCATTTTGGGTCTGGATTTTGTGGAAAGATATGCTCAACTGTAATATCGCTATTGTTATCAATCTGTACAAATTCTCGATTCTCAAAGTTTTCTAACCTTTCTAAAAAATAGTTTCGGTTTTTTGATTGGATATTGTACAGGTCTTTTTCTCTTAGAAACTGTTTGACCTCTCCATCTTTAGGAAAACGCTGCGTTCCAGTTTTTTTAGCTAATGATTTTTCTAATGAATTGAAATAATCGGATTTGTCAATACTTTGATAAAGATTCATAAAAATTTTGTTTAGAGCATTTGTTTGCAATCCAACAATAAATCGTCTCCACGTGAAAGATTGAATAAGTTCTAAAACCCTAATAAATGTCTGTTTGTCAATTATACCGTTGGCATAGTCATCATAGGCTTCCAAAAAGAAAGGATAGGCGACATTTATTTCTAGCTTATTTATTAGACCTAATTGATATCGAATTGCCTTGTCTTCTTCTTTTTGAGGGTTTATGAGTTTTTGATAATAATAGGCGAATTTTCTGATTTTTATTAGGACGTTTTCAAGGTATTGAATATCTCCTTTGAGGGGATATTTCTTTTTAAACTCTTGATAAACTTTATTTTTATTGGGAATTTCACGATTTTCCATAGTTAGAAAATCACGAATAAAATCAGAAACCCTGTTGGCATTCGTCTCTGAATGTGTTGCTGCAATTTCTATATGTCGCCAATAATTTTCATAGATTCTATTTTGAAGTTTGTATTGTAGCCCCATTAAAATATAATTTCGTATCAAATCGGATGGGTTTAATTCAAGTCCTGTCGAATTTAAACTTTCAAATATTTTTTGAGCGTCATCTTTGTCTCTTTCAAGAGAAATTTCTACAAAAATGAGTTTTTTAAGCCCTTTTTGGACTAATTCAATGTCATCGGGGTTGATATTAACATTAAAAAAATTGTAATTTTCAATGAGTCGGGAATATTCTGAAAACTCTTCCGAGAAATCGCTTCTAAGCAAATATCGTAATGCTGCATTATTATTTGAAGTTGGTCTTAACTTTAGTTTTGCATCGTCATCAGCAAACTCATTTATCAAATAAGTTTTTTGAATTTGATTTGCGAGTTTTTCATCTCCTTTACTTTTTGCTAAGTTATAGAGAACCAAATGAAGTAAAGTTAAGGTGGTCAATCGTTGTTGACCGTCAATGATAGTGAGTTCACGGGTTGATGAAACAGAATATACATCATCGTGGATATAAACAATGCTTCCGATAAAATGTGAGGAAATATTACTGTCTCTTCCTGCTGTCTTAATATCATCTAACAATTGTCTGCATTGAACAACAGGCCAATCATAGTTGCGCTGATATACTGGAATAATGAACTGGGTTTCACTTTGTGCAAGAAATCTTTGGAATTGAATTTCATTAGCTTTCATAATTGTTGGATTTAAAGTTTTAAAAATGTAAAGCTAATAATTGTATTATAATTACAATTTATGAATTTTGATATTTATTTTAAAAAAACTACATAAAAAACAATGATCGAGTACCCCTCAGTATTCGACCATTGTTTTATAAAAAATTGAATTTACGAGACTTAAAATTAATTGGCAAACGATGGTTTCCCTCCTTTCCAAGCAATTGGATACCGCGCACATGAAGTATTTATCGAACCATCAACAGCCGTTGGATAACAATCAGGTGTCGCATAAATACCATAAGGGTCGAAAAAGTACCATTTATTGTCAGTTGGGTCGCGATGAGCAAAAAAGATATGCAAATGCGTATTCGGTCCAGTGCCATTCCCTCCCATACAACCACAACCACCAGGCCCGGTCGAACCTGCCCATGCCAAAAAGTCACCTGCATTAATGTTTTTACCCACCAAATTAGCGTCTAAAGTCTGTGTATTTGTACCCCAATGTGGCTCACTTGGCTTACGTTTTGTCTTATCTTGAGGGCAGCCCGTTGCGTCGAGATATTCAGAATAATCGTCTTTATCTGCCTGTTTGTTAAACCCCGCCATTGTTTTTGTCCAAGCCAAATTACAATCATTATCTGCACCACTTCGTAAGTGCATATATATGGTGCGATAAACATCTTTTTTACCACCTGCATCATGGCTCATCACTACCGTTCCGCCAGACCAGTTATCCCAACCAACATGAATCACTTTACCTGCTGCTGCCGCCCGAACTTGAAATGTTTTACCATCTTTTCGACTATAATCCAAGGCATGATGCCAACCACCGTTTCCATATCGCCAACCATTATGGCTCATATCACTACTTTTTTCTTTAAAAGGAAGGGTCAAAATTGGGTCTTTTGCATCGTATATAGCTGAAAGATTGACATAATACTGAGAGCCATATTTGGCATTGGGCCAATGATAGCCGACATCATTAATCGTGGCGGGGCATTTATCTGGTTGTTCTTCACAGTGAAGTTTACTGCCTGTTATGTAGTAATCATAACCGTCCCGTCCTTCTGTTTTTGGGTCATCAGGCATCAAAACAGTATTTGTACACTTGGCAGGGCAGTCATCTTCATAAATTTCAAGGTCAACCAAACGCAGATTTTTAGTATTGTTTTCAGCCCATTTTGACGTAAAATTTTCCCAATCAACGCCCGACCAAAGATAATAGCCATCGGAACCCTGTCGCCAAACACCGATATAAAGCCGTTTACCCCCCTCAGTATAAGTCTCAATATTGGTCAAACGCAAGTTTTGTTTTGCCAATTCATTCCATTTCGCCGTAAAATTATTCCAATCCACACCCGCCCAGAGGTAATGTCCATCGTTGCCTTGCCGCCAAACACCGATATAAAGCCGTTTGCCCCCCTCAGTATAAGTCTCAATATCAACAAGCCGTAAATTTTGCTTTGATAATTCTGTCCATTTGGCATTAAAATTAGCCCAATCAACGCCTGCCCAAAGGAAATGACCATCATTACCTTGCCGCCAAACACCGATATAGAGTCGTTTACCGTTTTCAACATACGTTTCAATGTCAACAAGCCGCAAATTTTGTTTTGACAACTCTGTCCATTTGGCGTTAAAATTATTCCAATCCACGCCCGCCCAAAGAAAATAGCCATCGTTGCCTTGTCGCCAAACGCCACTGTATAGCCGTTTACCGTTTTCAACATACGTTTCAATGTCAACAAGACGCAAGTTCTGTTTTGCCAATTCTGCCCATTTAGCGTTAAAATTATTCCAATCTACGCCCGACCATAGGTAATTGCCGTCATTGCCTTGCCGCCAAACGCCGACATAGCGTTGTTGAGCAGTTATTTGAAAGGTTAAAAGAAAAAAAAGACCGCAGGTCGCTGCGATGCGGAGACGATTGTAACTTTTCATTTGATTGTGTTTTAATGTTAAAAAATAATGATTTGGTTGAAACTCCCTTGTCTCAAATGAGAAAATATGTCGTATAAACTGTTTTACATCAGCCCAAAAGTTTGAAACAAATATAAATTAATTATTCTTTTTAAAAAGAAAATTCTGACTTCTACATGACTGGTAGTGTAATAGATGCCTTTATTTTTAATAAAAAATCTAAATTTGCGCCCTAATTTGGTTATTGGTTATTAGGGATTGGGGATTAGTTGGAGCAATTGACCAGTAACTAATCCCAAATAACCAGTAACCAATTCACTGTATTTCACGTTAAAATCACCACATAACTCAATAACGATAGGCGTTTTTATGATAAACATCACATTTCCAGACGGTAATATCCGACAATACGAAAGCGGCAGTTCTGCCCTCGACATCGCCAAAAGCATCTCAATGGGC
>JAYTMI010000811.1:0-5986 GCA_043728625.1 Saprospiraceae bacterium
CTTACGCCCTCAATGCTGGTATTTTGCCTGTTGGCAACTATCAATATAAAGCCACAACAAGCGTGGGGGGACAACAATTGGAAGCGGGTGGTGCATTCAGCGTACAACCTATTCAGTTAGAACTCTATGAAACCACAGCCGACCACGCCGTGTTACGCGCCTTAGCGAATCAATTTGGTGGCAGCATGGTTTATTCAAAAGACATGGCTTCTATCGCCGATTCCATCAAAGCACGCACTTTGAAGCCCATCATGTACACGACGAATAAAACAGAATCTGTTATGAATCTGAAATGGATTTTTGGTTTGTTGATATTGCTTTTGGCGGGGGAATGGTTTTTGAGACGGTATTTTGGGGGGTATTGATGTGTGTTTCTTCAACCAAAATATACCCCTCAGTATTTGGCATAAAAAAAGCGGCTTCTCACCAGAAGCCGCTTTTTTATACAAATAAAATTATTGTTGTTACCTTGAGCAAACTTTATGGTAACATTTGATTTAAAAGGAAATCTGCCTTCTGGACAACCTATCGAAATAAATTTGAAAGACTTAGAACATTGAATGGCTGCATTTATTTTCAAGAATCAGAGGGCAAAAATTTAATAAAGGTTTTATTAAAATATATTTTTAAGATATGGAAATACATGACGAAATACAGATTCGCATTATCCAAACGCTTGATTTGATTGGACGTGCTGAATCTTCTATTATTAGGCATCGCCAAAGAGAAGATAGTGATGTTACAGCCATTGCTAATTATGAAGAATTAAAAATGCGCTTTACAATTGAACTGTTTGAGCTTCTTGAACAAGTCGGTGTCAATGTAAAATTAGCTGTTGCGGCATAAGACCCCTCAGTATTTTGCATAAAAAAGTGGCTTTTTAAGGGATCTATTTTTAGATTTAAATTTACTTTTGATGTATATTGTCTTTACTATAAATCTTT
This sequence comes from Saprospiraceae bacterium, assembly GCA_043728625.1. Lineage (GTDB taxonomy): Bacteria > Bacteroidota > Bacteroidia > Chitinophagales > Saprospiraceae > JAAFJT01. Next base: position 945 of record JAYTMI010000811.1, read on the forward strand.
TAAGTTTAGAAAATAATTTATTGGCAAATGAGTTCTAATTAAAATCTCTGCTTGATAAAAAGGTTTATCTAATTTATCATCAATATCAAAATGATTTTTTTTTGTTACAATATCAAATCTTACTTTGTTAAAATCTATTAACCCTCCGCCACAATTGTGGTTATTTTTAACAGCATTCATATCAGAGAATAAAGTAGATTCAGAAAAACATACTTTCGTATCTATTTCAATAATGACTGGGTTTGGAATTCTTCCGTCTTTTTTGGCAACATACATCATCGGGTGTTCTCGACTAAAACTCAATCTAACATAATTTTCGAGAGAATATTTTTCATCTATTCTTCTTGAAGCGTCACTTCCCCCCGGCTTATTTATAAGCAACTTGTTATTTTTACAATAATACCATGAATATAAACCGTTATTTTCTTTTATACAATTGATATTGCTTTTATCCGTGAAATGATACAATTTCTCAATCTTATACTTTTTTAATATCGCTTCGAAAAATTTCCAATCTTTTTTCCAAATATTATGAGTTCTACTAATCTCGTATTTTTCATCGTCTCCTGATCGAAAGAAAAAAACATCGCCCCAAGCGAAAGGGCTGATACCAGAGATAAGAAACTCTCTATCAGATGCCGATGCGTGAGGAATTACATCTTGAATATGCTCTCCATTTATAACAATTTTGATGTATTCCTCTTCTGTGATAATAACACTATAAAGTTTGTGAGAGAATACGCATTCTCCAGTACAAACTATAAATTTGTCTATACTATCATCAAGATATGTAAGCTCACAATTTGAAATAAACATATTCTATTTTTTAATGCACCCAAAATCCAACACCATTCCAACACCAAGATAAGTTTTGATATCCATATTTATCTCCATATATTGGGGCAATATCATGATAATATATGCTTTGCATAACTTCACAATTTGAATATCCCATTATTAACCCCCACTTTGCAATTTGCCAACCTAAATCTACAACTTTGGGGTCTGGTTCATTTTCACCTTTTTCATTTTTTACATAAAAAACATCTGTATGCTTACCTTGAAGAAGGGCTAATCGAGCCATTCCTTTCAGAATATCTCTGATACCATCTAGAGAATGTATTGTATTAACATTCTGTATCTTAGATATTGTTTCTTGATGCTGTAATAAATGCCTCTTACCCGCTTCTTCAAAACTTTTTTTCCAACCTGCAATTAGGTCATTAGATTCTTCTTGTTGCTGCATATTTAAGGACTTTTTTAAATTGAAATTATTGTTTTTTTGAAAGAAATTATTTTAAACTAACTATTCTCAAAAGAAGCAAATCAGAAAGGCAAACTCATTTTTACCTTCAAAATATATGTTAGAAATTATAAGACAAAAGTATATTTATATTTTCAATAAGAAAAATCAATTAGCATCTTATTAACATATAAAAAGCACCCCTCAGTATAAAACCCAAAAATGCTTTGCAAACCAGCCATTTTTAAAGCGTTTTATTGGTTGCCTATTTCAGTTTATAAAATATTTTATTTTTATTTTATAATTAAATTCAATACTTTATTCTAAAATAAAATCAATCGCCTAATAAAATATTTGTTCTACCTTTGAGGTACTTTTTTTGTCAAGAAAAACAACACAATTTTAATGGAAATTCAATCTTATAAAAGCCTATTAGGAGACATCAAACAACGTATTAGGGCGGCACAAATAAAAGCCACTTTTGCAGCTAATGCTGAAATGATTGCGCTCTACTGGGATATTGGACAAATGATTGCATTACGCCAAAAACAACAAGGTTGGGCAGCTTCTGTTATTCCCAAATTATCGAAAGACTTAAAAAATGAACTCCCAGAAACAAAAGGGTTTTCTGAACGTAATTTGGGTAGGATGATAGCTTTTTATAGAGCTTACATGCCTAATGATTCAATTTTGCCACAGCCTGTGGCAAAATTGGCAAATGCAGATTTATTACAGGCTATTCCGTGGGGACATCATGCTGTTTTGATTGAAAAAATCAAAAACCATGACCATCGGTTTTGGTATATGCAACAAACATTGCAAGGAGGTTGGGGTCGTGATACGCTACGATTGATGATTAAAAACGATGCCTATATGCGGCAAGGTGTATCGCATCACAATTTTGACAGAACACTTCCCGCACCCTTTTCAGACCTCGTACAACAAACACTTAAAGACCCATATATTTTTGATTTTATGACATTGGCAGAACCTTTTACTGAAAGAGAATTGGAACTGGAACTTATCAAGCATATTGAAAGATTTTTGATAGAATTGGGCGCAGGTTTTGCTTTTGTGGGCAGACAATATCCTTTGATTGTGAGCGATAAAGAATACGCTATAGACCTCTTATTTTATCATCTTCGCTTACGGTGTTTTGTGGTAATTGACCTCAAAAGAGGCGATTTTAAACCTGAATATGGTGGAAAAATGAATTTTTATTGCTCGGCAGTTGATGATTTATTGCGACACTCTACTGACTAAGAAACAATAGGACTTATTCTTTGCCAAAACAAAGACATCATTATTGCTGAATATGCCTTGCGAAGTCTGCAAAAACCTATTGGTATTTCTGAATTTGAGCTTACAAGAATATTACCCGATAACCTTAAATCCAGTCTGCCAAGTATTGAAGATATTGAAAATGAATTGACTAAATCAGAGGAATAATCGCTATTAAAACATCAGGCAGCGTCTATTGTGAATCAATTAATACGCTAAAAATATTCATCTCATGCTAAAACAAACCTTCTCAAACTACAAAACCCAACTCGAAAACGGTGAACTCCTACAAGTTATCGAAAACTATTATGCCGATGACATGGTACAAGTTGAAAACAACAATGCCCCGATTATTGGCAAAGCCGTTTTAACAGAAATGGAAATAAAAAGTCTGGCGGGCGTTCATTCAGTAGAAATAAAAATACCCACTTGGCTTGTTGATGAAGAACAAGGCTTGGCTATGGGTGAAATGGTCAATTCTTTTGACAGCAAAAAAATGGGTAAACAGGTCTTAATCGAAGCCTTTTTGCAGCGTTGGGTGGGTGGAAAGATTGTTTTTCAAAAGTTTTACTACAATAAAGTCATTAGCCAATAAGTCATTTGTCATGCCAAATATACTGTATTGACAAATGACTCATTAACAAACCACTAACTCGATGGCTTATCAGGTACAGGCGCAGAAGCATGAAAATCATTAAAAATCCGCTTCGTATAGCCATCTAACAATTCCAAAACACGTTGTTGTGATTTTGACTGAACAATCAGACCAATATGATATTCCTTGTTCATACGCCACACAATTTCAGCATCATTGAACCCCTCAGTATTGGGGTGCTGATGACGACTCAATGAGACGACGATACCCGCATAATCATTCCTTACTTTTGGTAAAACGTACTTTCCTCCCTTGCCCATAGCCGCTTCGACCCGCGCCCATTCGCGCCAAAGGTTGATGCCAGATGAATATTCAACCATTTCCGCCAAATTTGCACCTCCCACACGACAGGCTGTTTCTAAAAAAACAAACTTGCCTGTCTCACGGTCTTTGATGAACTCGGTATGCGAAGCTGAATAATGCATACCAAAGGCTTTCATCACATCTGCATTGAGTTTCGTCAGCTCCTTGTCGTCGTCGCTGCCAAATTCGACGGTGACGGAACGAAAAACCCCACCGCCGTGCGCCACATCCATGGGCGTTGACAAGTAGCGACTGACTCTTGTGAAGACACATTTGCCTTCAAAATTGATAGAATCTACGTGATAAACATCGCCAGGGCGGAACTGCTCAATGAGCGCATGATGCCTTTTATCGCCCAATTGATGTACAATTTGCCACGCTTCATCTTTGTTATGTGCTTTTTTGATTCCTGAAGCCGATGCTTCACCACGCGGTTTGATGAGCCACGGAGCAGCAACGGAATCGAGGTAAGCATTGACTTTATCATTGTTAAAAAGGTCGCTGAAAGCAGGGCAGGCGACACCTTCAGACTCTGCCTTAATACGCATCGCCAATTTATCCCGAAAATAACGCCCAGTCGTTTGACCCATGCCCGGAATGCGAAAATGTTCGCGCAGTGCAGTACCTTTTTCGACATCAAAATCATCAAGGGAAACGATGCGGTCAATCGGCTTAGTTTGCATCACCCAAGCCAAGCCAACGATGACTTCGTCCATATTCCAAACGCCTTTTTCGCCGTTGACTTCGTTGACAAAAAAAATGTCGTCGAGGCTTTCTCGTGGCCAGTTTTCATTTTTTAGTAAAGTACCTGTTAGGAGATAAACGGTGCAGCCTTCAGCTTTAGCGGCACGCATAAATTCTTCGCCTTTAAAAAAACTGGCTATGCATAGGATACTGATGGAACATCCCGAATCAATCGGGAGGGGGCGGTTCTGAGTTGCCATATTGGTATTGGTTTTTAGATTTGAATATTGATTAGTTGCTATTTTTTATTTCAAAGCCCAAAAACGTCAATAGAACTCAAATTTCAAAATTGTTTTCAAGAAATTGTTGTATAGTTGTATTGTTGATTGCTATATTGTTGGAATGTTTTAAAGCCATACAGCCATACAACAATTCAGCCATACAACAATTTAGTGCATATAGTAAGACAAATCATGCTGATCGAGAATCGCATCTAAAATGGGGTCTTTGCCGCGTTCATAACCTTCTTTGAGTTGATAGCTGTATATTTTACCAAATTCATTCCAATAAAATGCTGAAAATGAACCTTTTACGTCTTTTACTAAATCATAAAATGGCATGTGCAGCTCCTTTTCTATCATTTCAATCAACAAAAAACCTTGCGTTTTGCTCAAATTCGTTAAGCTCTTTTTGAGCTGATCTTCCATCTTGTTTTCCAATTGTTTGATATATCTTTTGCGATCTCGATTGCTCATATCACGTGTTGCAACACCTATTTCACGATAGGTTCTCACCGCTTCGACAGCATAAGGAATGACCGTGGGTGCTAATCGGCGATAGCGTTCCCACCGCTTGTAATCGTCGGCATTGGCAAAA
>JAYTMI010000812.1:0-2369 GCA_043728625.1 Saprospiraceae bacterium
TAAAACGGCGTTTTAGCTCTAAAAATACCGTTTATACTGAGGGGGTCTCGCTATTCATCATTTATCATTCATACTTCATCATTAAAATAAAAACGTTAAAGTTTCGTTAAGGAAAAATTTGTTCCCTAGAACGCAGCGTTTTGCAACAACCGACAACTGAAAAAGAATTAAAAATTAAGGTTCATCCATGATTTTGGCGGCTCAACAAAAATTAGCGATAATTCTAAGTTTGAAATTATCAAAATTTCGATAACCAAAACCATTTCGTTTTAGGGCTTTTATTGCGTTATTAATGCCTTCAACAATGCCGTTAGACACCCTATGTGTGAAAAAATTTAATATAATATTTTTGTGTCTTTCAAGTGTTTTTAAAAAATGATCTAAAACATTATGTTTGAGTTCTTTGACAGTTTCTACCCATTTAGCTACAAGTATTTGAGCTTCTTCTTTTGAAATATGGCTTTCAAAAATGTTGCGAAGTTCATTTTTTGCAAAGTAAAGTTGACGTAAAATAGCAGATTTTCTAAATGCCCTAATGAGCGTTTTACGCTGCTGTTCGTTGAGCTTTTCCCAAGCCTTGAATAACAACCATTTTATCGCTTTGAAGTCTTCTTCATTTTTAAACTCACGCCGTAGTTTTTTGCGCTCTTTGTCCAAAACTTCATGGAGTAGTTTGAAAAAATGGAAGCGGTCGGCTACTATATCCGCATTGGGAAAAACAGTTTTTGCGGTGCTAATAAAACCGTCCCAAAGGTCGCAGCTAAATACTTCAATGGCATGGCAATAATCAGTACCTTTTGCTTGAAAATAGGCAATAAGTTCCTCTTTTGTGCGAAAATCAAGGACATCTAAGACATGACCTTTATCCAAATCCACGATGACTGTTGCGAAATCTTTATGCCCTTTTTTTATGGCAAACTCATCAATACCTATACGCTTAGGTTGGTATTTTTGCAAAAAAGCCGTTTCTAATTTAGCATGAGTCGTAAAGATTTTTTGAACGCAGTCCCATACGATGTTTTCTTGAAGACTAACACGCTCAATTGTCGAATTTTTGCAACACATATAGACATAAGATTCGTAACGTTCAGTCATCGTATGTGAGGCTTTTACAAACGTAAATTGCTCTTGATTGTAGCTTTCACAATCAGGGCAATAAAATTGACGACTACGTAAATGAAGTATGACCGTTTTACCCGTAATAGATAAATCTCGTACTTCTCTGATCGTAATTTTCTTTACTTCATTTATCTTTTTTAAACATTTTGTGCAGATGCTTTCCTCCAAAATGCTGTGACAATAGATATGTAAAGTTTGTTTTTCTAATTCTACTTTTTCTACCTTTAAAAAAGGTAGATTTAGTAAAAGTTCTATCGTAACTAAATCAAATAACATATACCTGTTTTGGCGCAAAGATAAATCTTACCGCCAAAATCATGGATGAACCAAAATTAAGAATTTAAAGTTTGCAAATAATTGATTATTAGTCAATTGTAGATTTTAATTCTATATTTTCAATAATTTTCGCTTCAACTTTTCACGGCGGCGTAGCTGCCAAATCTTGGTAATATTTAAACTATCAACTACTTTATTACGCGGTGTAACCGCGAAACAGATGGTTTTGCGGTTGCACCGCGTGAAAAATAGAGCCTATGTGCTTAGCGTTACCGAGATTTTGCAGCTACGCCGCAACTTGGAAGCCTAAAGCGAAAATTGTTAGTGAGTCTCATTTTTACCAATTTTTGAATCACATTTTTGCACCATTAATTTACGTTACAAATCCGAATTTAAAACCAGAAATTTAAAAGTTTGACATTTGAAGTTTGGTGTTTGACGTGCGTTCAAACCTCAAACTTCAAACTAAATAAACTAATATAGGCTACTGACATGAACAGAAAAGGACTTTTACACGACCGATTGTTATTGGGTTTCACACTCTTTTTGGGCTTTATGGCCTCCGTTTCCGCCGCAAATCCTGCTACTGATACCATCCCTTTGCGCGACCGCAAGGGCGACTATCTGCGTGATTCCGTCGTCAATCCGTTTGACCTACGCGACCCGTCGGCCATTCAAAAAGGTGTCGAATATGACCCCCTCAGTAATCGGTACTACATTACCGAAAAAATTGGTGACGACTACTTCCGAACGCCAACTTCCATGACGTTTGAGGAATACACGCAGTTCAAAGCCAAGCAGCAAGAGCGCGAATATTTCGAGAAACTCGGCGGTTTTAACCGTAAAAATGGCACTGAAAAGGTAGACCCATTCTCAAAAGTGGATTTTTCGCAAGCGCAAAACAGCAAGCTCAAAATGTTGTTGAAAAGCGTGGGCGTTAATGGGAAATTGCCACAGGCGGCAAAATTAGACGT
>JAYTMI010000813.1:0-2316 GCA_043728625.1 Saprospiraceae bacterium
AGTCATGTACCGCGTGGTGTTTTGCGTATTTTTTCATCTATTTTAAAACCTTTTCACGCAGGCATCAGCCGTGTTATGGCTGTTTCTGAATATTTTGATAGTATGGATACCTCGTTTGATATGCGTCCTACTTTGACAAAATACCCGATTCATCCGTTGCGGTTGCGGGATTTTATTGAGGAGAGGGTGGCGGAAAAAGGATAAAACCTTTTTGTTCTTTTCTTTTGTTTGTTTTGATATGTGCCTTTTGACAGCTTGTAAAAGCCCGTTGTGAGTTGCAAAAGACTTTTGCAAACCAACAAAAACAAATTCAACATACTTATTTTATGTTTTTTTTTAAAAAACAGTGTTCTGCCGTGCAAAATACTGAGGGGGTGTTTTATGCCCTCAAAATATCTTAATCTTTATATTATCACTCTAAAAATCTATTAAAAATGAAAAACATCATTTCCCAAAACTTGATTTTGGCTTTATTAATAAGCCTTGCTTTGTTCACAATCAGTTGTAAAAAAGAGACAATTGTGAAATTAGAAGCCGAAAATGCTAAAATCACAGGTGATATGACCTATCAACAAAAAGCCTTCAAAGTATTAACCACGACTCCAAGCGGTCAACCACAAACTGCTGAAATCACAATGGAAGGCACAGGTACACTCAATGTTATCGGTAAAATTACGATGAACAGCACTTTTATTTTTGATTTTACTAAAGGCGAAGGCAAGGATTTTAATTCGATTTACACAGATGCCAATGGTAATAGCCTCAAAATGGGGGGGACATCAAAAACCGCAATGGGCAAAGAATGGGCGATTTATATCACTGAAAATGCTGTTTCTGGTGCAGGACGTTTTGCAAAAATCACAACTACAAGCGGAGGCACTTCGGGTGCGACGATGAAAAACGATGGCACTGGCACTGGGCGTATTGAGTGGACGATGACGTTTTGACATCCGCTTTGTTAACCCCAAAAAACCAATGAAAACTTAATTTTCTAACCAATTTCTTTTACATTTTAATCAAAAAATCATTTCAAATGAAAAACTCAATTACCACATTCCTGTTTTCAGCTATCAGCTTATGCTGTTTTGCACAAACACCTTTTACAGAAAAAACCGTTTTGGATATGAAAAAACGGTTCATTGAAAATCCTATGAAGTCTTTGAATGAAGATTTGTCGCCTAACTACATTTTGGCAGGGTCGGGAGGAGAGAATTTCACGCTTGACCAATTGAAACAAATGGCGGCGGGTGTCAAATATCTGAATTGGAATATGTCCGAACTGGCGGTCAAGCAATTTGGTAAAATAGGTATTGCCACAGGTATTACAAAACACAGCGTACTCATTCTTAGCAACAATACCACGGTGAATTACCATGTGCGGGCGACCTATATCTATGAATATCAACAAGATAAGTGGCAGTGGATTTCGGCACATCATACGAATATTGCCCCACCACCCAATGAAGAAAAACCAGAAGAAGAGTTAAAGCAATTTGTCAAAGAATACAACAAAGATGCCACTGCTTTCTTCATGGACAGATGCTCCGATAATTTCAGATACACCAACGTCGAAGGCAAATTTTCGGGCAAAGATGCCTTGAAAAGCGATAAAACGCATACATCTGATTCTGAAGTATCCGATTTAAAAGTCTTTCAAAATGGTAATTTAGCCGTCGTCAGTGGTATTCACAGTTGGAAAGATACTGCCATGAAAGTGGTTAGAAAAGTTGCTTTTACTTACACCATGCAAAAAGTGAATGGCAAATGGCTGTTTGCTGCTTCACATCATACAGATGTAAAAGAATAGTGTTTTTTTATACCCCTCAGTATTTTTCAATAAACCCAATTATATCATTTTCAAAAATCACAAATCTATGAAAAATAATATGTGCAATATCCTTTTGGTAGCGATGATTGCTATAGTGCAGTCTGCCGTTGCCCAAGATTATACGTCGAATTTGGTTGCTTTTTACCCTTTTAATGGCAATGCTAACGATGCAATGGGTTCAAACAATGGCACTTTGAAAGGCAATACGGTTTTGACGACTGACCGTTTCAATATCGCTAACAAAGCCTATTTTTTTGACGGCAATGGCGATTATATCACCTTTACAGCCGCACCAAGCCACAACGATTTTACAATTGAATTGCCTTCGGCAGAAAACAGGCTTTTGATTGAGGTGTTTGATGTGATGGGTCGGTCAATTTTTAAGCAAAATACTGAGGGGGGACAATTGCTCAAAATGACTGTAAGTCATTGGCTATCAGGCGTTTATTTTGTAGAAGTTCGTAGCCAAAATGATGTTTGGACAGAAC
>JAYTMI010000814.1:0-2511 GCA_043728625.1 Saprospiraceae bacterium
CTCAATTTGATACTTACCTGTTTTCCATTTGCCGTAGTCTTTGTAGCCCCACAAACGATGTAACCAACAAACGCCCCAGCCTTCTAACAAAGTAAAATCAGCAAAATAATCAGTAGAATAGACATTTTCTGGATTCAAGCCCCGCCATTTGATACCGAGTGAAATTGGAAATTGAAGCATCGGAAAGCTGCCCCGTAACTCCCAACCGATTGAGCGCGTTTTATCATTTTCAAATTGATTCACATAAATGCGGTTTTCCTTAGGTGTCATTTGCTCATAAGGGGATTCAAAAAAGTATAAAATAGGTTCAATTTTCATTTCCTTGGAAAAGAAATCTGATTTTACTGTTTTTATCAAATTCAAAACGGATAATGTGATTTTGTTGCTTTCAGCATCAAAATCATCATCTTCAATAACACCCAGGTTTTTATTCTTTACCATCCTGTTGTAACGACCTTGTAACAGTACAAGCCCATCGCCATATTCTGTATTTTGTAATGTGCTATCGAGTGACTTTAAGGCTTTCGCTAAGTCACCATCTATTAATTGTTGTTTAACCAAATCAACATTCGTTCTCATACAACTTTATTTTTTATTCCTAAACCAAAATTGTTATTCAACTGTATTTTACCACCCCTCAGTATTGGCGTTTCAAAAGGATTATTCGCCGTCAGCCAAGGACCATCTAAATCTACAAAATCGCATTGTGGCGCAAGCGCAGCTCCTGCCATAATGCCACACGATGTTTCGGACATGCAACCAACCATAATTTTCAAACGAAGCTTTCGTGCTTCGATTACCATGCTTTTTGCTTCGCACAAACCTGTTGATTTCATCAGCTTAATATTGATACCATGAAACGCGGATGCAATTTTACTAAAATCTGCGAATCTTTGGAAACTTTCGTCCGCAAAAATTGGAATGGGCGACCCCTCAGTAATGCGGGCATTTCCGTCCAAATCATGTTTAGGTAAAGGTTGCTCGACTAAAACAACGCCTTGTTCTTTGAGCCAAAAAATCATGTCGAGTGCGGCGTTTACATCCGTCCAACCTTGATTGGCATCGGCATAAAGTGGTTTGTCTGTGACTTCACGAATCGTTTGAATGATTTCACGGTCATTTTCAGAACCGAGTTTAATTTTAAGTACTGAAAATTCGGCAGCTTCAGCTACTTTTTGGCGCAATACTGAGGGGGTATCAATGCCGAGCGTACAACTCGTAACAGGCATTAATTCTGGATTTGAACCGACGATTTGCCAAACAGGTTTGTTTTCTAATTGCCCTTTTAAGTCGTGCAAGGCTATGTCAATGGCAGCTTTGGCAGCCGTATTGCCTTGATGCAAAACGTCTATTTCACTCATAATTGCTTGAATATCAATTACATCCGAATCGTATTTTTCTAAAATCTTACTTTCTATAACGTCCTTGTAAAAAGCAAAAGCCGTATCTTGGTTTTCTCCAAGATACGGCGGCATTGAACATTCACCATAGCCTACTTGCCCTTTGTATTCGATTTCTATCAGCACCAAAGGCGTATAGGTACGGGCATAAATGGCTATTCTGAAAGGGTGTTTTAGTTGTAAGTCAAATTTTTTATACTTTAACTTCATTATTGATTGTGCTGCTTTACGAGGTAATCCGTAATGATTTGTTTGACTTTACTGAGGGGGTAATCTAAATAATCCGCTATTACCTCAGCGGTCATGCCCTTTTTGTAGAGATTTATAATAGATTTCGCAATTCCTATTTCGATACCTATTTCTTTACCTTCTTCGATTAACTCATCTATAATTGACATGGCTTCAGATTTTAAATTGTTATCAGATTCTTTTGCTAATTGAATGACTTCCTGACGAGTGATGCCAGAAATTGCTGTCAAATATACAGCAATTTTCCGAAAAAAAGAATCAGTGTTATCATCTTTTTTTACTTCATAACCGCTGAATAGTAGTTCAATAATATGTAATCTCAAATAGTTTTTATCCAAATAATGTTTAAAGGATAAAAGTATTTTTTGCAAAAAAATAGACTGTATGGCTCTAATTTGTTCATCAGAATAATTTTGTAGATTGATTAAAATATAATCAAAACAGGGCAAAAAGCGCAGCATTTCAGGCTCTACACTACCAAAATAGCTGTCAAAAGGCTCATAGTTCCATTTTTCAATTCCGTGATAAAAGACAATGGGAACTATTGGCACAGGCTTTTGCCCTGCTGCCAATTGCATTTTCCAAGAACCACGTTGATAGTCATTGATTTGAAAATGAGGGTATGAGGGCTTAAAACTTTTATGCTCAAATAGAAATACAATTTTGCGTTCCTCTTGACTTTCTTTGATTTTACAAGACCAAACTATATCTGAAAAATTTTCCTTCAATTCATCGTTGATGTAAGAGTTTGGGTCAATTTCTAAAGTATCAAGGTCTAATTTATCCAATAAATCTTTAGGTGTAAATGCCATTATCATAGGTCGTGCGACAATAAGCAGGCTTAAAGCACCTTTAAAAAATT
>JAYTMI010000815.1:0-2680 GCA_043728625.1 Saprospiraceae bacterium
AACTTTTTTCTTTTTTCCTGTTTCTGGCGTTTTCTGATCCATTGCGTTTCCAGCGTTTGTCTGTTAATGATTTATATTTAAAAGGGACGACAAAGGTAGGAAAAAAGTGAGGGATTTTATAAAAATGGGGGGTTATACTGAGGGGGGGATATTAATGCTTTGACTTAAAAATCCCTTGCATGAATGAGCATGCAAGAGATAGAAAATTCCATTAGGAAGGCTAATAGTTAATCAAAATAAAGAAAATTCATACCGATTAAACTATGTCTTATAGTTCTTTAATTCAAAATTTCATACCACAACTCAAGTTCAGTTGGGTGATTACATCACCATTTGTATCTACTTGAAATGCCGCATTTGTACCGATATAGACTTTTTCATTTAAAGAGTAATTGTAATAAGGCTGAAAGATACCACCAAAAGCAAATATTTTTTGTGGTGATAGATGAGCAAGAGCCATTACAGGGAATGGAAACCCTGTAAAACCAGAATATGTCGCTATTACATCTGGATAGGAAGAAGATTGATAACGAAACACACTGCCAATTTGTAAACCTAAGTCGTTTTTGGGATTCCGTATGAAACTTAAACCTAATTTAGCGACTAATTGAAGCCCGTCAGTATTATAGCGCAAAGATCCATCAATTAATTCACCTTGTGTGCTTGTGTAAATGTTTGAACTAACACCATCATGAATCGTTGCTCCAATACCGATGCAAAAGGATAATTTCTTGCGAAAATACTTTTTCAGTTCTGTATTAATTTGAAAACCACTCATATCCCCAGTGCCATTTTTACCTAAGCCTATATCAAATTGAATAGACATTTTGGGTGTTTCGTACTTGTTTTGAGCAAATAAACCTATCTGAATCAAAAGGAAAATCAAAAGTAATAGACACTTTATTAAGTTTTTTTTCATCATTTTATTATGGCTTTAATATTTATATGATTCATTAGTCTCTTGTCTTTGTGCCATAGTTAAAAACCAAAGTAAGAGACTAATGAATTCATAAACAAATATTATTACGTATTAAGGGTTTCTTCTTTTAAACTTCATAAAGCTAATAGGGTATTCTTGAGTAATTGGATCAGTGAATTGAACCGCATGAGAACCTAAATCATCATCATTATTTTTACTTGGGAATTTTATCGTAGTTGTGGGTCCTGTCTGTCCACTTGGAGGTGGAATTGAAATCGACACTTCAGCAGATTGCCCGCCATCTTCTTCAATCCACTTTTCAAGCATAAAATTTCCCCAATTTGATGTATTCCAGTTAGTTATAAAATGTCCGAAATCATACCATTTATTGTCTCTAAAATTTTTTCTCGCCCGTTTACCAAATCCTATCCCTCCATTAATAGTAAAACCAGTTGAACTAACAACAAAAATTTTAAACTCTAATTTACCTGAAGTCCAATGCTCAATGGCATTTAGGTCTGTAACTTGAATAAGTCCACCATATTCAGCACCTCCGGGAACCCTTCCATTATTCATATCTTCAGGTGCCGCAACCATATTCTCGGGAGAAACATTTTCTTCTTGCCCTAATACCCACACATCATTTTCCCAAGCATAATCTTCTGTTATATCCTGAAAATAAACAAGGTTATAACCATCATTCACGATATATCCAGGGCTGGAATAGTCAATTGGATTGTAAACATCTTCATAAACACCCACAGGGTCATACATTTCTATACGTGAATTTGAGCGTTTTTTCTTTTGTCCTTCAATAGTCTCTGCACGAGGATAAAAAATTAAAGGCTCTCTGCCATTTGTTAACTGCTTAAGTTGTGACACTAAGGGATCAAGGGTAGAAATGAAACTTTCATATCCAGATTTACCCCGGTAAGCCGAAATGACATCTTTTAGATACACATTATAATCACCATGCTTTTGTTGAAGACACTCGCTTAAGATAAACTCTCGAAATTCAGGTTCTTTTGCAGCTGTCAGAACGGTAGTCAGTGCTTTTGTCTTAGCTGCTAAAAGTTCTGCGCTAATATTAGCAATCGTCGCTTTTTCATCAAAAGATGATTTTTGACATTGAGTTAGTGGCATCACTAATAAGAAAAACATTGTCCATTTAAAAAGGTTCTTTTTCATTGAATTTCATTTCAATTTACGATTTGAAAAGTTTGTTTTTTATTTCAAATCTTAGGTTTAGAGATAACGATCTATTGTCGATTTGCGCTTTTGAATTTCTGCAGTAAACTCAAAATTGAAAAATCATTGACAACTCAATCATTTTGTTTGAATAAAAAATTTGTTTTTCCATTAGTTAACTAATGGAAATGCCTAATGGAAATGCCTAATGGAAATGCAAACAAGGTTAAAATTTTGGATTGCTTGAAAACCAATAAGTATGCAGCAAATGTAATACTATATTTAATATGGTGTAACTTTTCGATTAAATATTTTAAAATTATTTTGTTGACTATTACACAAGCATTTGTATCAAAGTTACATTTGCACTTTAAGCTAAGTTCGTACAATTTAATAAAATACCACAACGTGATTCAATATCAAAAATTCACATTAGACAACGGACTTCGTGTCCTCATACATGAAGACAACTCCACGCCGCTTGTAGCCGTCAATTTGCTTTACGATGTCGGTAGCCGCGACGAAAACCCTGAACAGACGGGTTTTGCACACCTTTTTGAACATTTGATGTTT
>JAYTMI010000816.1:0-3073 GCA_043728625.1 Saprospiraceae bacterium
TGGCTTCCAATAAAAAATATGACTATAATTTTGTCATTTCTAAACAAAATATTGCTTAAATAATTTGCTTTTCATCACAGTTCATCTGTGGCCTAAAAATTAATAATCATCACCCAAAGCAAACACAGGCTTCCGATACATCCACTGCCCACTCGTAAAATCAGGAAATTCAACCGTTTCATTCCCCAATTCAATCGAATGTTCGCTCAAAGGCGTGATCGCACTCCATGTAGCAGCATCATACACATCCATCTGCGTAGGCGTTTTGCGTTTTGCCGATTCAATGAAAGAATGAATGACAAAAAAGTCCATGCCACCATGCCCTGCACCTTGCGCATCTGCACCGTATTTTTTCCAAAGCGGATGGTCATATTTGTCCAACCATTCCTTAGCATCGTCCCATTGATGCGGCTTTTTGGACTTATCTTCTATGTAAATGCCCTTGTTTACGTCCATCCACAACCCCTCAGTACCTTGCACCCTAAAGCCCAAAGAATACGGTCTTGGTAAGTTTGTATCGTGTTGCAACATCACGGTTTCGCCACCTGCACAACTGATTTGCGTCGTCACCACATCGCCTAATTTGAAATTAACCTTAGCATTTGGGTGTGATTCGCCACCTTTTTTGACAATATGGTTGTGCAAACCCCTTGCTTTTGATGAAAAAGAACTCAATGTCAAAAAACGATTGCCCCGATTGATATTCGCATAATGCGCCACAGGACCTATGCCATGCGTCGGATATAAATCACCGTTGCGGTATTGCGAATGATTGGTGCGCCATTTCGCTTCTGAATAACCTTTTTCACCATATTCAACACCTTTACCGTAATAACCTTTGCCGTCATTGAATTTCACCTCACGTAAATCGTGTTGATAGCCACCTTGTAGATGCACCATTTCGCCAAACAAACCTTGTCTGACCATATTCAAAACAGCGATGACATCACGGCGATAACACACATTTTCCAACATCATCACATGCCCTTTGTGCTTTTCAGCTGCCTTTACAACGTCCCAATGATCCTCCAAAGTAATACCAATCACTACTTCTGAACCGACGTATTTAATACCTGCTTCCAAGCTGCCAATAATCATGGACTTATGCCATTCCCACGGTGTGGCGATAACAACAGCATCTATATCTTTGATTTCCAACATCTTACGCCACACATAATCGTCGCCTGTAAATACTTGCGGCATTTTTTTACCGCTTTTAGTCACTTCGTCTTTGGCTTTGTTCAGCGTAATCGGGTCAACATCGCAGATAGCAACAACTTCCGCATCAGCACGCATCAACAGCAATTCGAGGTGATTCAATCCACGTGCGCCTACGCCTATCATGACGACTCTAACCTTATCGGCACTCCTTTTTTTTGTTGATAAAAGACCCGTTGTCGGCAAAATGGTTAAGGAAGCTGCGCCAACGGCAGTGGCTTTGATAAATTCTTTTCTATTCATTTTTTTTGATTTATAAAATGGTAATACTTTGTTTAAACTTGAAATATGGGCAAATATACTGAGGGGGGGTATTTTATCGGCGTAGAGCCGCAATATTTTGTGTCTCTTTATGATTTTAAGTTTTTTGTAGCACAAAAACTTAACGCTGGGGTTACAAAAACTTAAAGTCAAATTCGCACAAATAGGGACTTTCTTGTGCTAATCTTGTATCATTTTTAATCACTCATCAAACGACAAAATGATACATCCAATTCGCTTAGACGGACACCTTGTCCAACTTGAAAAATTGTCACTTCGCCACATTTATGAGCTTGAAAAAGTGGCAATAAACCCTGTCATTTGGCAACACCTGCCCACCGAAGGTTGGAAAAAAGATGTGTTTTGGAAATGGGTTTATGACTCCTTAGAACTCCAAATGAATAAAAAAGCCTTTGTTTTTGCCGTTATTGACAACCGAAGTGGCAAAGCCGTTGGCACAACCCGCTTTCAAGACATGGATATGTGGCACAACAAAACCGATATTGGTTGGACGTGGTACGACCCCTCAGTATGGGGACTTGGTTTCAATGATGAAGCTAAAAACTTGATGCTCACTCATGCGTTTGAGATATGGAACGTCGTTCGCATCGGTTTTAAAGTAGATGAACACAATCGGCGGTCGCAACGGGCTTTGGAGAAAATCGGTGCGCAACAAGAAGGTTATATTCGCAAACATTTGATTCGTCCGGATGGCTCAAATCGCAATTCCTTTTTGTATGGTTTGACGGATGAAGATTGGTTTTTGACGGCTAAACACACACTTCAAAACCATGTCATTGAAGCTCTTATCAAACATCAGACGGATTTAAAAGTGCCAGAGAAGGCTGAATTGACTTCTGTATTTCTGTAAATGATGTTTTAATGCAGCGTTTTTTTTCCACCACATCCATTCCTATAAAGGATAAACATGTAAGAATACTTTTTGCACGTGTAAGTTTATTTTTGAACGTGTAACGCTATTTACGGTACGGAATGACAGAACTATATTCCCAAAAAATCACCTAAGTAGTTAAGTTTAAATAATCGGACAAACGTTACGAAGGCAAACGTTACGAAGGTTTGAACCTTCGTAACGTTGTTATTTGTTGATAATCAGTAACTTAGACCCCCTCAGTATTTTCCTATTTATTTGAGTTACCTACAACTTAACCACCACACTTTTCCCCAAATAAACACCCTGTGGCAAATCCACTATCACCAATGTATTATTGAGTTTATCATTCGGTAAACAGATAAAACCATCGCCTTTGGTCATGTAAATGCCCGGTATGGTGAGCAATATTCTGCTCAATTTTCTCGATGGGTCAGCGACGGTTAACGCTTGAACTTTGTTGTTTGACATTTTAAGCATTGCCATGCCTTGGCTGTCCATTTTTACTTTTTGTCCTTTGGCTATCTCTATTTCTCCCGCTTTATAAAAAGCCAATTGCGTGATGCCCAATGTATTGTGCTTCACTGCCTGTAAATCAGCGGTATTAGACAGAATGTCAATATTGCGATTGTTGGAACTGGTCGCTATGAGTGCCTGTTCGGTGACATCTGGCACGACAATGTATTGATATGAAGCCGCTTT
>JAYTMI010000817.1:0-3258 GCA_043728625.1 Saprospiraceae bacterium
CCTGTGAAAATCAACTTTTTACCATCGGGCGACCATGTATGCAAGTAAGAATGTCCCGAATCGGGTGAGGTAATCATCGTCGGTTTGTCCGAACCGCCAATCGGTAAAGTGAACAGCGTTGAAATCCGTTTTTCACCTACGTGATTGCTCAAAGCCATCATTTTGCCATCAAAAGAAATGACATGGTCGTTATTATTATTGATAACCGTACCCGTATTCATTTGTGAAATCGTGCCTTTCGCCAAGTCGTAATTGTACATCCGACCTTCCGAATTGTAAATCAACGTTTTACCGTCTTTTGTCCAGTTCGGTGCTTGTAGCGAGTTGGGTGCAGAGTGTAAAATCTTACGTGCACCCGTTTGCATGTCCATCACTTCGATATGGCTACCGATATAATCTCGATACGGTCTGAAATCTTTGGCAGCAGGAATGATGACGCGTACATTGCTGAAAACGGCTTTTTCCATGACTTTATCATTGTGTGAACAAATAAAAAGTCCTGCAAAAACCTCCTCATTGAGGTCAATTTCCTTTGAAACGGATTTGTAATTTTCACCAAAAACAGCCGATGAAAAGATGAATTTGTTGCCAATACGTTGAAATTCAATCTCTGTTGGGTTAAAAACAGACATTTCAATCTGCGACGTTGCGCCTGTGTCTGTTGTTCGGTATTGCAAAGAAGTCAAATCCACACCATGCACACACGCATCGGCGTAAGGCGAATTGGGTGTCAATTCATTGCGTGCAATGATACCGATTTTGCGATGTGGGTCAACGCCTTTACCGACAAAATGAACCGTTGCGGAGATGATAAAATCGCCTTTTATTTTTTTCCAAAGGAAATGGAATTGGTCGGTTTTTGCCCACATATTGACGCTTTGGCTCTCCATCGTGTATTCCTGAGTAGCCGCATTGTACGTTGCAGAGCCTTTTACTGAGGGGTTGCCGATGTCTTCATGGTTGTCAAAAACGCCTAACTTTTGTTGTGCAAAGGTTGTTTGTGTCAATGCCAAAAGCATGATGATAAGAATGTGTAATTTTTTCATATTGTTTAGTTTTAGTAGCGCGGATTTCAATCCGCCGTGAAATATGTGAAATTTTTTTAAGCTCCGTAGGAACGCCGCATATAAATTGAGTAAAAACAGGGCGTTCAATTATAATAAAAATAGACTTGGATAGTACGGCGGATTTAAATCTGTCTTACAATTCATGGCGGATTGAAATCTGCGTTACAATTCATGGCGGATTGAAATCTGTCTTACAATTCATGGCGGATTTAAATCCGCGCTACTAAAAGTTACTTGAAATAACGGCTTGCAAATTCGATAAAAGTCGCCCAATTCGGTGCGGGTGTATGCCCAGCCGTATGTTGCCGAAAGGCAATATCACCTTCAATCAAAGCTGTTTCGATTTTTGGAAACTCGTTTGTACCCAAGCCCTTCTTGCCTAATAATTCATAGACTTCACTGCTGGCGGCGGCGGACAAAAACATCCCTTTGACATCTACCCAAGCATCGCCTTTATCACCTGCACCGATAAAAACAGGGCGGGGAGCGCACAGGTCAATCAACTCATGGGAGTCAACGGGCATGTCGTTCCAAGTGGTTGAGTCGGCAGCATATTTGATAAAATTGCCCGCCATCCAATGATATTCGCTTGAACCTGCTACGTTTTCGACGAGTTCACCTGCATTGCGCCGGTGTAGTTTTGCGCCGCCTTCACCCGATGAACTTACGTAAGCTATTGCAAAACGCGCGTCATAAGCCATTGTCACGAGGGCTGCTTTGCCGTATCGTGAATGTCCTGTGATGCCTACTTTTTTTGCATCAACGGCTTTGTCGGTTTCAAAATAATCAAGGGCACGGCTGGCACCCCAAGCCCAAGCGCGCAGACTGCCCCATTCATCGGCTTTGCGGTTTTGTCCTTTGTTCATCAAACCGATGATGCCTTCGGTCAAACCCGCACCGTTGTCGGCTTGATACGTTGTGGGAATAATTTGAGCATAACCCCAACCTTTTGCTAAAAGCTGATGCTGCCAATTGACGGGTTGTGGCTGATTCGTCGGCGGTGGTGGCGGCATTCTGAATCCAGCGGGAAAACGGAAAGAATATTCCATAATAATCGGCACAGGTTTCGTCTCTTTTGCTGGCGTTGCCAACATCAATTCAATATCCACCTTGATTTGCGGATAACTTGAATTGTCCACATGACCGACCAAACGTTTGAGTTTTATAGGAAAATCACCATTCATGGTGTCTATTTCACTCAAAACTTCCCATTTTACTGAGGGGGTGTTTTTTGGCATTCTGCCATAAATTTCTCTGTCGAAATCTTCGACGATTTCAGGGCGGCGTTTGTGCCACCAATCCGTTGCCGTCGTTACCTTTTGCCCATTTTTTAAAACCAAGGCTTCGGGCAAAGTGGGAAAAGGATTCGCTTTTGCTTCATCATAATTGGCAGCATTTGGGGCATTAGGATTGCTGCCATTTGCGCCTTGTCGCAAGGTTTTGATACCCAAAAGGTCGAGCATCGCTTTGTGGTCAGCCTGCGTTTTGCGCTGTGTGCGGGCGATGGTGCTGTCCTGTTCGGGGGTGCGCTGTGGCTGTTGGGCATAGGCATTTTGACAAATGATTGCCAAAATAAAATAGAGGGTAATTAGTTTTTTCATTTTTATATTATTTTTCACTTAATGTTTGATAAAATACTGAGGGGTGTATCATCCTGTAAACGCTTCCGTTTTTATTCTTTTGAAAACAACACCTCTCTCCAAACTACTTAATTCTTTATCAATTTTAAATACCCCTTTAAACCTATAAAATACAAATCCTAAATTATCTTTCACTCTTGGAAAAGTAAGACGTTCTATTTCTTCGTTCATAATCTTATCTAAATATTTAGCTCTTAAATGAGGTATTTTACATAGCGACGTTATTTTTAATCCATCATGTGATATTTTATTATCCCAATCCTTATTTTCGTAAAATTTAGGAAACCATAAGTACTGTGTTTTATCAAGATTGTTAATTGCCATAGCTTTTTGAAATCCATCATAATTATGACCAAAGCAATTGCAAGCATGTGCTATATGTTTAAACATTGCCCCTTCTTCTACGCTAATTTTTCCTTTGTTTTTATAGTAATTTGGGTCAAATTCTTTATCAAAATCCCAATTTTCAAATTTATTTTCTTTTTTTAACCCATTTATAATGTGTAAAATATCACTAACAGTTTCTCTAATTTGATTATTAATATCGTACA
>JAYTMI010000818.1:0-2050 GCA_043728625.1 Saprospiraceae bacterium
AGGTGTTCAAAACCCCTTGTTTTTTAATCCTTTTTTGGCGTATTGTGTCTTTCTTTTACAAAAAACCTACCCCTCAGTATTTCACATCACCGACCACCCCACGAGTAACACACATACACTTCCCCAATCGCTCCCAAACCTTTACCATTAAAACCCAAAGGAATGCCACCGCCCAATCCAATTTTCAATTGACCCGCATCTAAACCAATGGACTCGCTCAAAATCGAACCTGTTTCAATGTTTATGGTGTTTGCACCTAAATTATAGCCTGCACCGACCCAAAAGGACGCACTGATTTTGGCACGTAAATGGGCATCAAAACTAAATTGTTTGTAATTGGGCAAATAACGCAGCCACACAGACGGTTCTAAATACGCACCATCATTGCCGAAAAAGGGGGCATCGAAATACATACCACCCACCGCACAAATTTCTCGCGGTCTTTGAATAGATACAGGTTGGTTTTCCGAATTATTTAAAAAAATCCGATTGCCCAACAGTTGGGGTGCTGACAAACCGACATAAAATTGCTTGTCGTGGTGATAATAAATACCGATGTTCAAGTCAGGTACCCATTGTCTTTTGTTGTCAACAATGATGTTTTCGGCAGCAGCAACGGCGGCAAGATTGGCATGAAAATATTGAATCCCAGCACTTAATCCAATGCTCAAAAACTCGTTATCCATACGACTTAACGCCATTTTGTAGGCAAATTGCCCATTTATGCCTGTCAATCCAATGTCGCCCGTTTTATCGTTCATCAATTGTGCGCCCACCAAAATATTTTTATCAATCGGCAAACATTCCCAATTGAGCACCTGTGTTATAGGCGCACCTTCCACGCCAATCCATTGATACCGATAGGTCGCGCTGATGGAATTGTTGTATTCACTGATCAAATAATTTGTGCTAGGCATCGCAGGATTAATCATCGCCGTTTGCTCCCGATAAATCGTAAACAGCGGCGACTGACCCCTCAGTATGGGCGTTGTAAAAAGCAATAAAAAGATTAAATTTTTCATTTTCATTTAGTTTTTTAATAAATAAGATAAAAAATGCTTGCCAACGGCTTTAACGGTTTCCCCTTTGGGTCTTGTGCTTGAAAAAGATAATAATAGGCACCCGCAGGCAACAAATCACTGCCTTTATGACCGTCCCAAGCCGTTTGATTTTTATAATTTTTGAATGTCAAAATCGTATTCCCCCACCTATTCAGGATTTGCAATTCATTCTCTGGATAATCCTCAATTTTTTCTATTCTAAAAACTTTTGCATCGCCCAAATCATGTGGTGCAAGCAGTTTAGGCATCGTTACATTGGGATAATGTTCATCAAACAGCACATCAATTGTGTAAGGCACAGGGGCTGAACAGAGGTTTGGGCACTTCAGATTGCAAACCGTCAACTCAAAAGCATCTTGCCCCTTAAAATCATCATTTCTATTGTATTTCAATCGTTTACCATCGCTTAAAATATCTAATACGCCATGTTTGGGTGGTTTTGTAATATTGATTTTTACATCTGTTATGAGGTTTAAATTAGACCCCGCAACTTGACCCAAATGTATCGTTTTACTGGCTTCACCTACTTTCAACGTTGTACCATCCGTCTGCAACACAGGGGCAATTTCATGTTGAATGATAAAAGTATCCTTGACGAAAAAAGGGCAAACAGTGGTTGATAAAAGCCAAACAACCATCGTTTTTCCTTGCGGCAAACCTTTGACAAGCGTTGTAGGCGATTTTGGTTTGTCAAAAATGACCCCCTCAGTACTGCGCCATTGTCCGAATACAGAATTGCTTGTTTTATAGGTTGAAGTGATGCTTATTTCTGAACTATTGCATGTCAAAACCCTTTTTACGGTGTCTGCTTTCGTTTTTTGTACACCTAATACTTGCACATTTATGGGTCCAAACAATTCCGTCCGACAGGTATCCATGAGAATAGCGACAAAATAATCACCTGAATTGAGTACCGAAGGTTGTAAAATCCGCAGCGTCGAATCAGTTGTTATAGTGTCCTTCATAGGCGTTCGCCAAAAGTATTTTGC
>JAYTMI010000819.1:0-3238 GCA_043728625.1 Saprospiraceae bacterium
TATTACCAGTTCAGGCATAACCGATATGGAAATTTACCGTCTCGGCAACCGTTTGTTTATGATTATGGAAACGACAGACGATTTTTCCTTTGACGAAAAAGGTAAAATGGATGCCGAAAATCCAAAAGTACAAGAGTGGGAAAACCTCATGTGGAAATACCAACAAGCGTTGCCGATGGCAAAACAAGGTGAAAAATGGTTGTTGATGAATAAAATATTTGACTTAAAAACGCAATGAAAGTAGGCTTATTTGTTCCGTGTTATGTTGACCAATTCTACGCGAAAGTAGCAATTGCAACCCTTGAATTGTTGGAAAAACACGGCTGTGAAGTCTATTTTCCAACAAACCAAACCTGCTGTGGGCAACCGATGGCAAATTCGGGTTTTGAACACTTAGCAATGGGTTGTAATAATCTATTCGTGGATAATTTCAAGGACTACGATTATATCGTCTGCCCTTCGGGCAGTTGTACGCTGCATATTAAGGAGCATTTGCACAGCGATACGGATGAAGGCACGGCGACTCAAATCCGTCAAAAAGTTTATGAATTGGTGGAGTTTATGACCGATATTTTGAAAATTGAGACGATAAATGCTCATTTTCCGCACAAAGTTGGTTTGCACCAAAGTTGTCATGGACAACGCGGACTGAAACTGGCTCAAATGAGTGAACTGAACGCTGCTCCGTTCTCAAAACTCGAACAATTACTGAGGGGGGTATCTGGTTTGGAATTAGTGAAGTTGGAACGCAAAGACGAGTGTTGCGGCTTCGGTGGCACGTTCTGCGTTTTTGAAGAAGCGATTTCTGTGAAAATGGGTAAAGACCGTGTTTTTGACCATACGAAAAATGGAGCAGAGTATATTACGGCGGGTGATATGTCTTGTTTGATGCACATGGAGGGGATTTTGAAAAGACAACAGAGTGCCTTGAAGATTATACATATTGCGGAGATATTGAACAGCTAAAAAAGAGCTACTAATCACGACGATTTTTCAATTATACAAATACAAATAATAAAATACATGGGTATCATTGAATGGAT
Source organism: Saprospiraceae bacterium (assembly GCA_043728625.1). Taxonomy (GTDB): domain Bacteria; phylum Bacteroidota; class Bacteroidia; order Chitinophagales; family Saprospiraceae; genus JAAFJT01. Next base: position 1,044 of record JAYTMI010000819.1, read on the forward strand.
AAAAAACCTAATAGGAATAAAAGATACAAAACCCGTTTTTGAAATACCAAAATTTGAAAATTTCGTAAAAGATGAGGTGAATACCACTCACGTATTAAATATTGTAGAAGAAATACAGCATATCAATGAAAAAGTTGAAGTATTGACTTATCCATTGTACTTAATTGAAGAGTATTCAGAAACATTATTGTATGATGAAAATATTGAAAGGAATGATAAAAAAGGTCTGTTAGAAGATTACTTTTTTGATTTTATGCAAAGTTGTCTAAATTATGATGTTAGAAACGATGTTAGAATAAACACTTTGGAAGGCTCATTTACGCCTGATTTTTGCATAATATCTGGAAAATTAGTTATTGAAATTGATGAGCCATATTCTAATTCTGCAAGTAACAAACTCAAACCAATACATTACATCGGAAGTGACGATAGTAGAAATAATAAATTAATGAAAGCGGGCTGGCGAATTTTACGCTTTGCCGAATTTCAAATTGCAAAATACCCGATTGACTGTTGCAATTATATCTCTGATTTACTTTCTAACAAAATTAGTACTATTGGAACGTTACCTTGTTGGAGTTATTCGGATTCTGAAAATATGATTTTAAGCGATTTTCGCAATACGTATTTACCAATTGAGTTTAAAGGTTTAAACATTCATACTAATTCAGAATATTCGTATAGAAGTTTTCTCGTTAAATCTTGTGAAAATAAAATAGGGATGAAAAAAATAAGAATTGTTTTTTCAAGAACTCAAAATAATAATGGCTTATCACAAGAGATTAAAGAATGTTGGATACCGACAACTGAATTTTTTGAAATCTTAAAACAAACTAAATTATTTAAGCCTATTAGAAAAATGTGTGGCGGCGATAAAGAAATAATGCTGTTGATTGCTTTAAATACTTTGTCACTAACACATATAGGATATTTTTTTGGAAATGGAATTAGATTAGAAGGTTATGGTAAACGAAATCAAACATTTTTTAATTTAATGAAAAATGAGTCAATGTCTCAATTAATAATTTCGGAAGAAGATGCTATGAAATTTTGTGAAAAATGGAATAACGTCATTAAGGAGTAAAGTAAAAAAACTCAATTAGATGATGATGAATAATTTCAGCATAAAAATAATAGGATTCTGATAACTTCGGAAATCTCTATAAAACCTTATTAATCCGTTAGGATTTACACGTTTGTAGAAAAACATAAACCGTTTGTATCTCGAATCTGTAGGATTCATACAATTGTGATTGTGCTATTCATTGAAACAATCCGAATAAGAACGTGCGAATCCTACGGATTCGAGGAAATTGTGGGTTCATTTTCTACAAACGTGTCAATCCTAACGGATTTGTCGCTTTTGTAAGATTTCCGAAGTTATCAGTAGGATTATTTAAATGAAAATACTGAGGGGTATATCAACAAGGAAAATAAACAAGGTTAACTTGATTTTATTATTTAAATGAACAATAATGAGCCAAATATATCAAGACCACGCCACCCTCTCAAAAACCTTCAACAAAGACGAAGCCCGTGTCAATTGGCACGACGAAACGCTTTGGTTTGTGCGCCAAAAACGCGACAAAGCGGCTTTGGGCTTGCCTGAATGGAAATTATTGAAGGGTTCTGATATTTAAAAGTTAAAGGCGAATGGCAAGGCTTTCAGTTTCTTTTTCTCAAAAACACCTATATTTGTTAAAAAATAAAGAAAAATGGGAATGTTAACAAATGCTCAAATTGAATTACTTGAATTATTCAAACAAAATTTGAGACAAGATGAATTAGTAGAGTTGAAACGCCTTTTAGTTGCATTCAAAGCACAACGGGTTTCAGCGATGCTGGATGACCTTTGGGAGCAAAATGGCTGGACTGAAGAGACAATGCAAGAGTGGGCTTCTGAACACAATCGCATGCCTTATCAATCACAAAATAAATATTTAGCCAATCAAGCATGAGGGTTGTTATAGATACAAACATACTTTTGCCCAGTTTATCACCGCGTTCAAAATCGCACTGGCTTTTTGCAGATTTACTTGACGAGCGATTCGTTTTGTGTGTCACAACCGATATTTTGAACGAATATTCAGAAATTTTTGAACGAAAATTAGGTGTTAAAGCCAGCAGTGCTGTTATGGATTTGTTAGAAACTTTACCCAATTTATTGTTGGTTGATAAGTTCTATTTTTGGCAAG
>JAYTMI010000820.1:0-2802 GCA_043728625.1 Saprospiraceae bacterium
TCATGGGTTTTGTCACGTAGCGAATTGCCCGCAATACCTGCGTTGTTGACGCAAATATCCAAACGTCCAAAGGTTTCAATACCTTTTTGAATCATGGCTTTGACATCTTCTGTTTTGCTGACATCACATTTTGTAAAAACGACTTGTGTACCTGTTTGACGGATTTGTTCCGCCACCGCTTCGCCTTGCGTGATATTGACATCTGAAAGAATCAATGATGCTCCTTGACGTGCAAATTCTTCTGCCAGCACTTTGCCAAAACCTGTTGCTGAACCTGTTATTAAGACTATTTTTCCTTGAAAATCCATTGAGATAATGATGAATGATAAATGATGAATTACCTGTTTATACTGAGGGGCTACTCATATACAATTTAAGAAATGCTGAATATTCTTCAACATCTACAAAACTTCTTTTTGTTTTTTCTAAAAAGAGGGCGATTTCATCTGCCGTTGGGAATGTGAAATAAGCGGCACCGGTATCATCCTGTCCTTTTGCCAATGGTTTTTTGCCTTGTGCAATTTGTTGAATAGCATTAACTACTAAATCCACACTGGCAGGATATAAATTCAAAACGTGCCATAAGAGAGACTTGTCGTGTTCAACCTTTAATTCTGCAAAACCAATGATGCCGCCTGTGTCAATCGTGCCATCTTCGATATAATGCAGTGTTGGATAAATCACAGCATCATCGTTCATCAAAGCCCTAAACGCAGGCAAAACCCCGCGATACTGAGGGAGTCGTCCCGAATGTAAATTGATGACACCATGCTTTGGTGTAGTCAAAAACGCGTTGCCAAATATCTTTCCATACCGAACAGACAAAACCAAATCAGGTTGTAAAACCTTTACTTTGTCAAGATTTTCTGTTGAACGCACATCATTGAGAGATTCTATTGGTACTTGATAATACTTCGATAATTGATTGAAGGTCAATAATTTACCCCCCTCAGTATTTCCGTTTATCAATGCATTGAGCGATGTGCTTTCTGTACTGGGTTGAGCATCAATTGAAGGAAATATAAAGTCATTAGGCAATGTCTGCTCAAAAAACTTCAAGTCTTTTAGTTCCTTGGGCGTAGCGGTTGTGGTTGCTTTACCGACTTTGTCGGAAACAAAAATATGAACCACATAAGGCGCAACATGTGGCATTATGTGGTTCAGAAATACATTACTCGCTAAATCGCGGTTCGTGAAAATGATAAGACGCATAATAGCTTAATGTAAACTTAAAAATGTTTTAAAGAATGCCGACCCACAAATACCGCCGAGAATCGGTGCAATAACAGGAATCCACGCATAGCCCCAATCAGAACCACCTTTGCCTTTAATCGGCAAAAAAGCATGAGCGATGCGGGGACCTAAATCACGTGCAGGGTTAATCGCGTATCCCGTTGTACCACCCAAACAAAGACCAATAACAGCAATTAAGCCACCAATAGCCATTGGATTTGTGCCTGACGCAAACTCTGTGGCACCCAAAGAACCCAAACCCAACATCAAGACAAATGTGCCAATGAATTCACTGATGAAATTGCCGACTGTATGTCTTTCGGCAGGGGCAGTAGCAAAAACAGCTAATTTCAAGGCAGGATCTTCCGTTTTTGCCCAATGTGGTAGATAATGTAGATAGACGAGACAAGCACCTATAATCGCACCCAACATTTGAGCCGTAATATACATAGGGACTTTTTCAACGGCAAACTGACCCGTTGCAGCCAATGAAAGGGTCACAGCAGGGTTCAGATGTGCGCCACTGAGGGGTCCCGCAATATAAACACCCATCATAACCGCCAAACCCCAAGCAATGGTTATAACCAACCAGCCCGCATTTTCAGCCTTTGAGTTTTTTAGTAAAACACCTGCGACAACACCGTCGCCCAGCAAAATCAGCAACATGGTGCCGACGAATTCTCCTACAAATGGTTGCATACTCGTTGTTTTATAAGTTGGTGAATCAAAACGTCGAAAGGTAGAAAAGAATTTAAGATTTTAAGAACAAAGACGTTAAGATTTTTTAGTCTTAACGTCTTTGTTCTTAAAATCTAAATATCAAAGTGATTCTTGCCAACGCCACGCATCTTCTAAGGCTTGACGCATCGTGCGTTTGGCTGTCCAACCCAATGTGTCTTTAATTTTTGAGGCATCGGCATAAAGCGCGGGTACATCTCCTACTCGACGTGCACCGATTTCGTAGTTCAAAGGTTTGCCACAGACTTCTTCAAACGTATTGATGACTTCTAAAACGCTGTTTGGATTGCCTGTTCCAACATTGAAAAGGTCATAAAAACTGTCTGTTTCTAAGCCAAACAGCATTTTTATAGCCGCAACATGGGCATCTGCTAAGTCACTGACGTGGATATAATCACGTAAACATGTACCATCAGGCGTTTCATAATCATCGCCATAAACGGTTAGTTTTTCACGAATTCCTGCACCTGTTTGTGTTATGAAAGGTACTAAATTGTTAGGTACGCCCAATGGTAATTCGCCAATCAAAGCGGAAGGATGTGCGCCAATTGGATTAAAATAGCGTAATGAAATGCCCCTAATGGGTGCACCAGAAGCCACGACATCTTTCAGAATTTCTTCACCTATTTGTTTGGTATTGCCATAAGGCGACATCGCTTCTTGCACAGGCGTTTGTTCTGTTGCAGGCAGTTCTTTTGACAAGCCATAAACCGTTGCAGACGATGAGAAAATAACATTTTGCACCCCCTCAGTATTCATGGCTTTCAAGAGCGTTACAAACGAACCTATATTGTTTTCATAGTATTTCAAAGGGTTTTGAACAGATTCACC
>JAYTMI010000821.1:0-3660 GCA_043728625.1 Saprospiraceae bacterium
GGGCATAGGCACAGGCAACCGCTACAACGGCATGGCGAATTTGAATATCAAAGAAGGGCGTTCCAATGTGACGGCTTTTTATAATTTCAACAAAACCTCTAACCCCACGAATGGCTATTCTAATCGGACGTTTTTGTCACCGACTGCACCTTATAAAGACTTTAATCAACAAACGGAGACGAAATTTGACAACCTCTTTCAAATTGGTCGTTTGCAATGGGATTACAATGTGACGAATCGGAATATGTTGAGTTTGGCGGGCATGTATATCAACGGCGTTTTCAACATTGGTTCTGACCAAAATTATGAATATAAGAACTCTGCGGGCGCGCAAATACTGAGGGGTACTTTTCAACAACGTCCTGAAAATGAATTTAAAAACTACATGGTTCAAGCCACGTGGAAGAAGTCTTTTCCGAAGAAAGGCAAGGAGTTGATAACCGATTTGTCCTATGGTTTTGGTGGTTCAAACAACGATGCGAATTGGACAAGAACAATTTTAAAGCCTACGGGAGAAGAAGCTGCACTGGCACAAAAAATAAATATTGGTGGTGGCAACGAAGGACAACAAGTGACTTTTCAAATGGATTTTACGAATCCTATCAACGATTCGACTAAGATAGAAATGGGTGTGCGAAGTTATTGGAATAACAGGACGCAGGATTATTTGTATAGCCTTTATGACTATACGACAGCAAAATACATCCAACAAAACGCCTATTCCCAAAATACAGCTGTCAGCGATATGATTAATGCCGCTTATGTCACTTATGGTTCTATGTGGTCAGGTATTGGTTATCAAATCGGTATGCGTTTTGAGCAATCCCGTTTGGAGGGAACAAGTAAATTGGACAATCAACCCTCGTTTGGCTATGATTATCCTAAGTCGGCGGATGATTTGCTCAATGCTTTATTCCCCTCAGTATATTTGAGTAAAAAATTAAATAAAACAGAAGAAGTACAAGCCAATTTCAGCCGCAAAATCAATCGCCCTAATTTTTTCCAACTCATGCCTGTCATTTTTGGTGCAGATGCAGAAAATATTCGGATTGGCAATCCCGCTTTAGCTCCTGAATTTATCAATTTGGCGGAGTTTAATTACAGTAAAATCTGGAAATCCAATAATTGGTTGGCAACCGTCTATTTACGTGGTGAAGAAAACCCCATCACGACTTTTATTGCGCCTTTGGATTCGATTTCAACGGTTCGTAAGACGACTTATATCAATGGTAAATCGGCAACTCGTTATGGAATGGACAATATTTTGAAATTGACTTTAGCAAAGGATTTGGAATTGACAACAAACCTGAATGTCTTCAATCTTAAAATTGAAACGAAAGATGCAACGAATAAAGGTTGGGCGTTAAATGGCAAATTTAACTTAACCTATAAGTTGCCTAAAAAACTTAAAGATATTTCTTTGCAACTCCAAGGGAGCTACGAAAGTGATCAAATCATTGCACAAGGTTCACGTAAAGGTATTGCATTTGCCGATTTCGCTGTAAAATATTCGTTTTGGAAAATGGCTAACTTAACCTTGCAAGTAAGCGATTTAACCAATTCAAGAAGAGAGGTTTTATATCTTTCTGATGCAACGATTACACAAGAAAGTATGCGCCGCCGTGACTTGCGTTATATCAAATTGACGTTCCAAATGCCTTTTGGTAAGATGGATGCTTCGATATTCCGCAAAGCGAAAGATGCACGTCGGAATAATAATACGCAGGATATGCAGCCAGATTTTGGTGGTTGATTTTTCAAAACAATCTCACCAAATATCTGTTAGTTCGTAGATATTTTTCACAAACGAATACCTATTTTTTAGATGAATTCGCAAACCAATGATTTTCGCTCGCTCGGTACGCATCCTTGGATGATAATGATGTATTTGCTATTGGCAGGTTTGACCATGATATTTTTTGGTTTGTCCATGGCGTATCTCTATTCACGTTTCCAGTCGGGCGAAGAACCGATAAAAGTGCCGTGGATTTTTCTGTTCAATACGATTATCTTATCAGGCAGTTCTTGGTTTTTGCGCAAAGCCAAAATCTTCTATTTAGCCGACGATACTGAGGGGTATCAACGCGCCTTGTGGGGAACGTTGTTATTGACACTGTTGTTTATGGCTTTACAATATGTCGGTTGGGGTATGTTGTGGGCTGATAATCCCAACATAAGTATCGGCAATATGCGAGCGTATGTGTATGCGATTTCCATTATTCACTTGTTCCACATCATTGGCGGCTTACCATTTTTCATCATTTTTCTTTATACGGCTTATGTTCGGATGAAAGAACCCGTCAGTGTTTTGGTGTATTTCAGTGACCCTGTAAAACAATTGCGTTTGCATTTGTTGACGATGTATTGGCGGTTTTTGGATATTTTATGGCTGTATCTGATTGTCTTTTTTTTGGGTAATTACTTTTTGTCTTAACACATTTTTTGTTTAAGACATAGGCATGGACACATAGTTTTATATAATCTTGTAAGGAAAATAAAAAAACTATGTGTCCTATGTGCCTATGTGTTTTATTGAAAAACAGCCCTGTTGTAAAGCAACAAGGCTGTAAAAATGATATAAACTTGATTATTACATTAAAAACCGAGACCGAGCGTGAAGCCACGAACGCCTGTCATACTCACCGTTGTTGCAGCACTCAATTGTGCATTGCCTAAATTAATTTGATACAATTTAACTGATGTTTCATCGCCAAACAAAGCAAAAGCCTTGCTCGATGTGCTGCCAATATCAAAGCCATTTGCATCAGAAGTCATGCCTGTAATATCACCTACAAAAACCAACGTCCCATTATTCGGTGGATTTTGCATATACAATTTCTTAGTCATAGCATCTATCGCAAACAATGTTGTCGTTGTTGTGCCAGCAAAGTTATTGGTATAGGCAGAAGCTGATACTGAGGGGGTGCCTGGATTTATATTGCCATCAGTAGCAGCAATAGCACCTGTTTCAGGATGTGCGCGCAGGTTTTGACCTGTATTACTGACAATCCGAATCCTATCAACTGTTGGATTAAAATCAAAACCAAACTGTGTTCCTGTCAAAGCAGGTGTGAAAGGTGTCGTGCCGACAGCCGTTGCTGCACCGTTAGATGCGTTAATCGTATATAAACGACTCGTGCTGCCCAAGGCGTACAATTGTCCATTAACGGGACGCATATCCAAACCCAGAACCATTTCGCCTGTTTGCAAACCTGTAATCGGTTTCATAATAGGCATCGGGTTGTATGGATTGAAAATGACAAGGTTGTTACTATTGTCCACAGCATAAGCCACAGGGTCAGTCGTAACTGCCAAACCTATGACATTGGCACCGAAATCGAAATTACCCAACTTTAAGACGCTGCCAGTCGCCAGATTGACGACGTACAATTCAGATTTTCCACCGACACGTAAAGCAGCTAATCCCAAATCATTGTTCGTAATGTCGAAACCTGCTGCGCCTGTCGCATCAACACCCAATGAACCGATTTCGACCAAAGTACCTGCATTAGGTGGGTCTTGGCGATAGAGTTTGTCGGTGTTGACATCAATGGCAAAAAGCGTTGTTGTCGTTACACCTGCCTTATTATTGGCATAAGCAACCTCTGATACTGAAGGGGTGCCTGGATTCAAATTGCCATCAATGGCTGCCGTTGCACC
>JAYTMI010000822.1:0-2038 GCA_043728625.1 Saprospiraceae bacterium
AAAAGGTTCTTACGCCTGTTCCCCATGTTTCAACTACGTATTCTTTGGGATGAAAATGCGGATTACTGTCCGTAAAAACGCATAACATAACGGGGTTTATACCAAATTTATCTTCAATGCGATAACGCATTTGATGCGCCCGCAATCCAAAAACTTTATCAATATACCCTTGTATTTCAATATGCAATAAGATGTAAAGCGGTTTCCCTCTCTTGCGGTGCAGCATCACCAAAACATCTGCAATCCTGTTTTTAGGACGTGAATTAGGCTGAATCGTTTGCAACTCCTTGTCTAAAAAGACGATTTCTTTGTTCCAATCTATCTTTCCATAATGTTGAGGAAAGAAAAATTCCACAAATTGCGGCATCAACGTTCGGAAAGATACTTTCCACAATTCATCATGTGCTACGGGCATTTTATGTGTTGTTTTCTGAATAGTAAAGCCCAAATATCGAATTACTTTTTATTGAAAACAAGATTTATTCACCCTTTTATAGCATTTTTTTCTTTAAAATATCCCTTTTTTGAATGTAAAATGGAGCGATACGGATTTCATAAATTGCACGAATGTTTTTTGATTTGGGCTTTATCTCTGGATTAGTTCAAAATGATTTGACGATGGATATGTTATTTGAAGCATAAATTCTTTTTCTATCAAAAACCAAACAAACGTCCCATTTTTTAGTAAAACCAAACCAAAACGATAATTTTGCCGCCCAATTGATTATCAGTTATTCGTTAATGGTTATTCGTGTGTTAAGTTACAACGCTTGACTGCAACGCATGACATAAGTCTCACGACTCAATACTAAAATATGAAAGTTTTAAAATTTGGCGGTTCGTCCGTCGGAAAGCCCGAGAGAATTCGGGGTATTGTTGCTATTTTACAGAAATATCACGCACGTGGCGACCGTTTTACGGTTGTTTTTTCCGCTTTTGGCGGTGTCACCGATGGGCTTATTGATATGGCAACCAAAGCCGAACAAGGCGATGCTGATTATTTGACTGCCTTTGAACAGGTGAAAATGCGGCATATTGACTCTGCAAAAGAACTGTTGACTGCCGCACGTTTTGCCGAAGTTTTGCCTCTTATTGAAAAAAATACCGACGATTTGCTCGATGTACTGAGGGGTATCTTTTTGATTCGGGAAGTGTCGCCACGGACTTTGGACTATGTTGTCAGCTTTGGCGAACGTTTGTCGAACCTCATTGTGGCGCATACTTTGGACGAATCAGGCATTCCTGCCGAGTTCCTTGATGCGCGTAAAATCATCAAAACCGATAAAAATTTCGGTTCGGCAAAGGTGGATTTAGAAGAAACAGACCGCCGTGTGGCTGAATATTATGCAGCACACAACGACAAAGTGCAAATCGTCACAGGTTTTATTGGTTCTGTCAAAGGCAGTGCAAATGGTGCAGAGTTTGGTTTGACAACAACACTCGGACGTGGCGGCTCTGACTATACGGCGGCGATTATTGCTGCGGGTTTAGATGCCCAAGTCATCGAAATTTGGACAGACGTAGATGGTGTGTTGACTGCCGACCCACGCAAGGTCAAAAAGGCTTTTACAATTCCAACAATGACGTATGCCGAAGCGATGGAAATGTCGCATTTTGGCGCAAAAGTCATTTATCCGCCCACGTTGCAACCTGCTTTTAGGAAGCAAATTCCTTTGTATATCAAAAATACTTTTAATCCCGATTTCATTGGTACGCTCGTTTCCAACAAGCGCGACCCTTCGGCTCATGCGGTTCAAGGCATCAGTTCGATTTCAAATGTGTCTTTGTTGACTTTGAGTGGTTCGGGTTTGTTTGGTGTGCCAGGTGTTGCGGGACGTTTGTTTGCAGGTTTGGCAGCCGCCAAAATCAATGTTATTTTGATAACGCAGGGCTCATCTGAATCGTCTATTTCCTTTGCAGTCAATCCGTCAGATTCTTCAAAAGCGAGACGTGCCGTTGAAAAAGCGTTTGAATATGAGTTCAAAAGTGGCTCTGTGAACCCCCTCAGTATAGAACCCGATTTGTCAGTCGTAGCGAT
>JAYTMI010000823.1:0-5396 GCA_043728625.1 Saprospiraceae bacterium
AAAAATGCCCGAAGTACCTTTTCAAAGTTCTATTTTTGGAATTTCGTTTTCTAAAAAATCACGTAGAGGTAATATGTGCAAGCCATCGTCTCGTTGATAGTTGTGACCATCAGGCGTGATAAGGTAAGTGAAATCAGGCGATACATCGCTAACAACTTCGTGAAAACCACGCGATACTGAGGGGGCATTACTCAATTTGATTTCGATAATTGCCTTTTTACCATTTGGTGCGATGAGCAACAAATCAACTTCTGCACCTTTTTGAGTGCGGTAAAAATAGTATTGCCAACGTTGAAAGGTTTGGCGACGGATTTGTTCGATGACATAGCCTTCCCAAGAGGCACCTGCTAAGATATGATTCATCAGCATATCACTTGAAGCAATATTTGATAAACGGTGTAAAACACCTGAATCACGTATATATAATTTGGGGGATTTGACGAGCCGTTTGGTTGTGTTGACATAGAAAGGTTGCAAACGGTCTATTAAAAATACCCCTTCCAAAATATCCAAATAAAGTTTAACCATAGGTTGTGAAATGCCTAAAGTACGTGATAAATCGGAGATATTCAATAAATTGCCATGAACAGAAGTCAAAATTGTTATTAAACGAGTCAATGCTGCGGGTGCTAATTCATAACCTAAAAGCCGAACATCCCTTTCAACAAAAGTTTTTATCATACTTTCTAGCCAACGGGCACATAAAGCATCAGTGGGTGCAAGAAAAGCATCTGGAAAGCCCCCTCGAAACCAATGCTTTAATATCGGTATTTCAGCAGGTAATTCTGTTAGTGAAAAGGGCATGAGTTCGGTGTAAGCGATGCGTCCAGCTAATGATTCGGACGAGTGACGTAATAACCACGGAGACGCTGAACCCAACAACAAAAAGCGAGCAGGTTCACGGCGCTGGTCAACTATAGCCCGCAATAATGCGAATAAATGAGGAGACCTTTGTACCTCGTCAATGATGATACATTTATCCGCATTTTGTTGAAAAAAACGAGTTGGTTGCTCCAAAAGGCGGGCATCTTCATCTAATTCCAAATCAAAATAGAGTGTTTCTTTACCTAATAATGGTTGCAGGGTCTTCGCCAATGTCGTTTTTCCAACTTGTCGTGGTCCTATAATGCCTAAAACAGGGAAATAGGAGGCATCTTCCAATATTTTATGACTGATACTTCGTGTTATCATTTTCTATAATTTTTAAATTAAGGTTGTAAATTTAAAGTTTAACTTTAAATTTACAACCTTAATTTTAGAAAACATTGTAAACAAGACATTTTATATGAAAAAAGTCAAGCAATATTTCACTGTATTCATATTCATCGTAGGCATTTTGAGACAGAATAATATGAATGGGTAAAAATGGCTTTAATATAATTTATTGTCAAAAGTTCAAATCACCATATTTTTCCAAAACAAACCGAAAAACGGCAAAATATACTGAGGGGGGTACTTTTTTTAGTAAAAACCTTGAAGGAATGTTCCAAATTTAGTTTGGTAATCCATTTAGGTTTAGTAAATTTGCACCGTTTTTGAAAAACACATCTAAAAAGCTATATATTTTCAATAAATTTTAGAAAATGGCAAATATCGGTCGTATTAAACAGGTCATCGGACCAGTCGTGGACGTTAGTTTCTCGGCAGAGGGCTCAAAGCTCCCCGAAATCCTGAACGCACTTACTGTCAAAAAAGGTAATGGCGAAGAAATCATTCTTGAAGTCCAACGTCACTTGGGCGAAGACTCTGTCCGTACTATCGCGATGGACGCAACAGACGGTTTAACCCGTAATATGGAAGCTGTTGACACCGGCAAACAAATCTCTATGCCTGTTGGTCAACAAATCCGTGGTCGTCTTTTCAACGTCATCGGTGAAGCCATTGACGGTATTGGCGAAGTGCCAAAAGGCGATGACGCTTATTCTATCCACCGTAAACCACCTGCATATGAAAACCTTTCAACGGAAACGGAAGTCCTTTTCACAGGTATCAAAGTGATTGACTTGATTGAACCATACTCAAAAGGTGGTAAAATCGGTCTTTTCGGCGGTGCAGGTGTAGGCAAAACGGTTCTTATCATGGAATTGATCAACAATATTGCGAAAGGTTATGACGGTATGTCGGTTTTCGCAGGTGTAGGTGAGCGTACTCGTGAAGGCAATGACTTGTTGCGTGAGATGATTGAATCAAACGTTATTCGTTACGGCGAAGAGTTTGTTCACTCTATGGAAGCAGGTGGTTGGGACTTGTCGAAAGTAGATAAAAAAGCCCTTGAAGGTTCGCAAGCAACGCTTGTTTTCGGTCAGATGAATGAGCCTCCTGGAGCCCGCGCACGTGTGGCTTTGTCTGGTTTGACGATGGCTGAATACTTCCGTGATGGTGATTTGAGTGACCCGAATGGCGGTCGTGATATCCTTTTCTTCATTGACAATATCTTCCGTTTCACACAAGCAGGTTCTGAAGTATCGGCTCTTCTCGGTCGTATGCCTTCGGCGGTAGGTTATCAACCGACTTTGGCAACGGAGATGGGTTTGATGCAAGAGCGTATTACGTCAACAAAACGGGGTTCAATTACTTCTGTACAAGCGGTTTACGTCCCTGCGGATGACTTGACTGACCCGGCTCCTGCAACGACATTTGCGCATTTGGACGCAACTACAGTACTTGACCGTAAGATTGCATCATTGGGTATCTATCCTGCGGTGAATCCTTTGGAGTCAACAAGCCGTATCCTTGACCGCAAAACTTTGGGCGATGCACACTACGATTGCGCGCAACGTGTGAAGCAAACATTACAACGTTATAATGAATTGCAAGACATCATCGCCATCTTAGGTATGGAGGAATTGTCTGAAGAAGATAAATTGGTCGTTACGCGTGCGCGTCGTGTTCAACGTTTCTTGTCGCAACCGTTCCACGTTGCAGAGCAATTTACGGGTCTGAAAGGCGTATTGGTGCCAATCGAAGAAACGATTCGTGGTTTCAACATGATTATGGACGGCGAAGTGGATGAATATCCAGAAGCTGCCTTCAACCTTGTGGGTTCTATTGACGATGCAATTGCAAAAGGTAAAAAAATGCTTGCGGAAGCAGCGTAATCTAATGATGAATGATGAATGATGAATGATGAATTTACTGAGGGGGTAAATATTCATCATTCATCATTTATCATTTATCATTCTAATCATAAAGAGAATGAATATCACGGTTCTAACTCCCGATAAAGAGATTTTCAATGGTGAAATCACATCCGTCAAAGTACCTGGCACGGGCGGAGAATTTCAGGTTTTGAAAAATCACGCTGCAATCGTTTCATCTTTGTCAAAAGGCAAAGTGGCGATAACAAAAGCTGACGGTGGAAAAGTCAATTTTTCTATCGAAAAAGGCTTTATTGAAGTGCTACGTAATGAAGTTTCATTACTTGTACAAGGCGTAACAGAGTGATTGGGTTATGTCATGTTATTTGTTGTATTTTTTTACAAAAAAAATCAACGAATGTCAACAAGGCAATTAACAAATCACTAATTTTGTAAGGCAAAGCTTTTTCATGGCATAAAGTTGGGGGTAAAGACACTAAGCGTGCCTTTGCCCTTTTTCGTTTTGGATAAAGAAACACCACTCTACATAGTCTAAAGTGGTGTTTGGCTTTTATACTGAGGGGGGTGTTTTGTCGAATTGGCTTTATAAATTTCCTGGCGGATTATCGCCATGTTCCTCCCGAAAAGCATCAACATATTCATTCTCAATGCCTTCTGCTTGTTTCCTACCGGCAATACCAATGACTAAAACTTTTGCAAAAAAACGATTCATACCTACAACTCTATTATAAAGTGCCACTTGCTCATTTGCACGAGGCGACGAACCATCTGCATTAAGCGGTTTGCCACAAATACCAAATTTGAAGGTACTGTTTCTCTCGACATCAAAAATTTCATAAAGATGATGTTCCGCATCGTTTTCATGCGAATTGGCGTGAAGTTTCATAGCATACTAATGATTCGGTCTTTGAGTGTCATAGTCCCTGTCCAACCATCTGGATTAGAAAATGTCTCGTTCCAAGTTTCAGGAAAATAGTTATAATTGTCTTGCTTTGTTTTCAGTTGCCACGCCTTCCGTGGCAAATAAAGTAACGATTCAAAAGTATATTCTTTGGGCATTTTTGAAGGATTTTGTAGCACTTTTTCATAAAAGACTTGCCCATTGGCTACAACACAACAACGTGCATAGAGGAAACTGTCGGCTGAAAAATACTTATTTTCTTCGGGTGCATACCGATTACTACCCACTTGTTCAGCGAAGCGACGACCATCTAAAGCATACAGCTTTTTATTTAAAATATCATGAAAAGCGTGAATGTTTTCTTCTGAAAAATGACTCAATGCCTCAACGGCGGGAGCTAAAATGGCATCACTATCAAGCGTTTTCCAATCCAATAAATCAATAATTTGCCAAAATTGCGCTTCATCCATCAAAGAATTATTTTGACCATACTCAACCTCAACACGGAGTGTCGCATTTGGATATTTAGATTGTAAATCATGAATGGTGGACGAAGAAACGTCTCGCAATGGTATCTCAAATAGTGTAGTCATTAGCTATTTATTTTATTACTGAATGAAATTTGACTGAACCAATATTTATTCAAAGTTATGTTAATTTGGGGAAATAGCAAAGCGTGCCTTTGCCCTTTTTATTTTTTGATATTTATACTGAGGGGGGTATGACTCGATTTTGTTTATTCATGAAACTCTACCAATTTAAGTTTTTCTAACCGTTTTTCCTTAAAAAGTCGTAAACCAAAAGGGAATAATACGTCATTCGCGGTTTCAAAATCATTGAACTTGTTTTCAATGAGTAATTCAAATCGCCTTGAATCGTCCGTTTCATCATACACAATATGCTTCGAATGAGCTTCTATTGATTCCCAAATTGAAGATAATACATATGAGCTAAGTTCAAAATAATGTTTACCTCCAATATCTTTTGGACCAGACCCTCCACTGGAAGCAGGTTTAAAAAAAGTAGAAAGTTTCTCTTTGTCAATGACTTTAGCTACCCATACTTCGCAAGTATCCTCAACATCGGTAACTGTAAAACCGTATGTCACTTTTAAAACATTCAATATCATAATATTAGCAGGGTCGCCTTGATTTTGCTGTTTCGTTATATTATTTATGGATTCAGCAAGATTTTCTTGAGTAATTTTTCTTCTTTTTTTAGGTTTCACAGTCTTTCTGCCGATACCTTCATAATCTGAATTATACCGTTCGCCCCAATAACTGATGCTTTTATCGGGTACTTGCCCAATCGTTTTTATTCTTGCAATGCTGTAATCCGTTAATTTTGCAATTGCACGGGGTATATTTCCTATATACATGAATTGTTCTCCGAGATCC
>JAYTMI010000824.1:0-4993 GCA_043728625.1 Saprospiraceae bacterium
TGACGCAGTAAAGGGGTTCGAGTACCATGTTCGGGGAACTTTAAAAGTTCCCCGAACATAAAGCTCCTCACCTACAAACACAGCGCGTCATTAGTAACGAAGTGAAAGAATATTTATAAATCATTGAAAATAAATTAGTTAGA
Source organism: Saprospiraceae bacterium (assembly GCA_043728625.1). Classification (GTDB taxonomy): domain Bacteria; phylum Bacteroidota; class Bacteroidia; order Chitinophagales; family Saprospiraceae; genus JAAFJT01. The sequence continues at coordinate 144 of JAYTMI010000824.1, forward strand.
TTCTTTCACTTCGTTCAGAATAACAAAAAGAATATTAATGATTTGGGGATAGATTTACTAAATTTTAGAAATTTAGTAAATCTGCCCCCCTCAGTATTTTGAGCATTTCAACCCTTTTGTTGTGTCTTTGGATTTATGAAAAAAGCTTCATACGCCCAAAAGATTTTTTCAAAAACATAATGTTGAACAGCCATCAACTCGCCATCACTTGTGTCCACAAAATAATGCTCGATATGCACTAAGCCATCATCAGATTTAGTGATGAGTCCTTGTTCATTACGGGCTAGAAATGGGTGTAATGTCAATGTTTTTGAAACATCTTTATTGTCAACAACGGTAATTTTAGCAAAAACAGGTGATGTTTTCAAGGAATCCGCCTTTGGATTACCAAATTCAAAACCTTCTATACCTAATTTTTCAAAACCTTGTAAAAACGCATCAACCATGCCCGAAACGACAGGGCGGTTGATGGGTGGCACAATGCTGTAAAATGGTTCAACCTTAAAACCAGTACCTTCGCGTATCAATTTAAACGATTTAGCTTGTTGATTGAGGTATTCGATACTGACTGACTTAATGTCTTGCGGTTTCAATTTGAATACAAAACGGTCGCGCCAATCTTGTTCTTCCGTTATGAAACGAGGGCGCAACATACCTTGAAAACCAGGAATGTGCATCACATAAGGCTCGTTGCTGTTTTCCATCATCATAAAAGTCCCTCTATCATCAGGCGTTGAACCGCCGACATAAAAAGTACGTAGTGCCTTGCCACTTTTACTATAAATCTCCACTTTTATCCCCTCAGTAGCGATGTCTTTGACGACACTTGCAACAGCATTTCGAGGCAAACGGAATTTCAATTCGGCTTGATTGATGGTTTCGAGTAGGGTGTGAATCATATCAGGTTGCACTTCATATTTGCCACCTACAAGCCATTTAACACTGTTTTCTCGGGTCAATGTTACTGTTTTACCTGTACGGTCAGCAAGGAAAATCTTACCAATATCGGCAGTATCTTTTACTGCAAAATGAAAATCATAACCTTCTAAATTTGAATCTTCTTTGGTCAAAAGATACCACGCCCCCAAACTTCCGACAACTGCCAAAAAAGCTAAAAGTATTAAATTCGTTTTTTTCATGTCTTAAATTATTGTTTTTCATATCGTTTACCATCCATAAACTCACCTGGACCAGGCCAGCCTTCCATGAATGTCCATCCAAAAAGTAGGAGAACGAGTGTAAACAATATCGTACCGATGACCATACCCCAACCCCATTTTTTATGACCCATCAAAATCATTAAGCCGCCAAACAGCCCAACAACAACCATAATGCCGCCAAAGGCGAATTTACCATATTTGACTAATGCCAACTCGACAAGACAGATGGCAAGGGTAATACCTATTTTACTTAACAAATCTTTCATGAGTTAATTGATTGATTTTCATTGAATTAAAACAAATTAGTTGTCCATTCGTTTCATTCAGTTTTTGAATAAAACGAAATTTCGCTCAAAGCTATGAATCTTTGAACAAAAAACGACCCCCTCAGTATGGAATTCAAAATTTTGAAAAATCGGCTATGGCAGAAGCGGCTTTGAATGAGTCTTGGGTGATGGTTTTATTTTCATCAGAATCGTAGTCAACAGTAATTTTCCAAACACCTTCCACTTTTCTAAGGAAAACATGAAATTTGCCGTAGCCTTTGAAGACTTCACCTTTTTGATTGATGTATGTCGTTTCGTAAATGCCCCGTTCAGAGCCTAATTCGCCATTGTTCGCCCGTTCAAGTAAACGAAAATCAATGGTCACTTTTGCTTTGTTTGCTTTACGTTGCTCAAAATTTCGTCTATTGTGTTCAGCATAACTTTCAAAACCTTGTACCTCTTTTTCGCCTCCTCTAATAAGGTCTTTGGTGTGCAAACCATTATATTTTTCCACGTCATTGGTTGCCCATGACTCTATAAAAGGCAGCCAAATATCATTGTTAACTTCCAAAAACCATTTTTTTGAAGCCGTTTCTTGCGCAGATAGGTTGTTTGCACAGAATAAAACAAAAATAAATAGAACCCCTTTTTTCATAGTGATGTAAGTGTTTGTATGAATATGCCCTTATTGTACAGATGTAAATTTCACTTTTGCACCATCTTTTATACCCATCAGTCCAGACGTAATGACCGTATCACCCACAGAAAGCCCAGTAGTCGCTTGTACTTTTACATCATTACGCAAACCGACATCAAAGGAAACGGCTCTGGCAACGCCATTTTTTGAGACAAAAACTTGTTGCCCTTTCAAAATAGGAATCATGGCTTCGGTCGGAATCATCAAGGCATTACTAATTTCTTTCAAGCTAAAATCCACTTTGACGAATGCACCTGCTTTCAATTTACCGTTTGGATTGGCAGCATTTGCACGTATTTTGAACGTGCGGGTTACTGGGTCAATTTGGTTTTCTGTTGCAAAGACTTTTCCAGAAAATTTGTCTTTTATACCTTCAATCGAAAAACTGATATTGTCGCCAATGCGAACACTATTGGCGTATTTTTCAGGAATTGTAAAGTCTATCTTGACTGGATTCAAGACTAAAATAGTTGCTACTTGACTTGATGCGGTAATGTATGCCCCATTACTAATACTTTTCAAACCAATAACACCATTAAAAGGCGCCCGCAACTCTGTTTTCGCAATTTGGGCTTGCGTAAACTCCATATCCGCCTTGATGTTGTTAATTTGATTGGTAATGGCATCGTATTCATCTTGTGAAACACCTTTGACTTCGAGCAACTTGCGGAGACGTTTTTCACTTTGCTCTGTCAAATTGAGTTGTGCTTGCAGTTTTTTCATCGTCGCTTGCAAGTCCACGTCATTGAGTTTTATCAAAAGTTGCCCTTTTGAGACTGGTTTTCCTTCAACAATATTGAGTTGAACAACTTTACCAGAGACTTCTGGCTTCAAATCAACCATTTCGGACGCAATGACTGTACCCGTAGCAAAAATGTCGTTGTTCAAATTTTCGGATTTCACGATATAACCCAATACGCCCATAGGTGGTGCATTACCTCCTGTCCCGCCTCTTGGCGCATCCAATTTTAAAGCTGAATCTTGTGGAAAATATTTAAATTTCACAAATGCCAAGCCTCCAACAAGGGCAAGAAAAAGTCCAATTCGTAACAAAAGTTTCATATATAAAGATTGAGTTCAATAGATTTGAGCTGATAGTTTTTGATTCAAACCCAAATATCTAAAATTCTCGATGCTTCCCATGTAAATCACTGCGTTAGTTTCGACAAGTCCCCCTTTTTTCTACCTAAAGAGCAACCGGCAAGAGGCAAAGAGCAAGGGGCAAACAGGAATTCCCCCATTTGCCCCTTCATTTTGCAACTTGCCTCTTGCGACTTGCGTTATTGCATAGACATCGTATCTTTCCCTTTTCCAGATTTTGAAGACAGCAACACTCGTACTACTTTTTCTAATAGTTCATCGGGTGAAAACGGTTTACCGATATAATCTGTCATCCCAAAAAGTTGCGCTTTCTCTTTTTCATTGATATAAGCCGACGCTGTGAGTGCGATTATGGGTACAGATGATTTTTCAACGTTTTTAAGGCGACGAATCTCCGCTACAGCCAGATAGCCGTCCATTCGTGGCATCTGAATATCCATCAAAATTAAATCATAATCAGCCACTGCAAACGCATCGAGTGCTTCTATGCCATCATTTGCTGTCGAAACCACCATATTTCGTTTTTTAAGCATATTAGCGACAAGCATCTGATTCACTTTGTTGTCTTCGACAATCAACACCCGTTTGCCTTCTAAAAAATTATTGTCAGCCCAAATAGGTACCCCCTCAGTATCGGTCACTTTTTCACCTGCTGTTTCAACTATTTTGAACGGTAAATAGACCATTATTTGTAAGCTGTCTTCTTGTTCAACCAAATTAATAGAGCCATTTTGTAACTCGATAAGTCGTCTTGCTGTCAACCATTTCATATCCTCAGATGATAAACCTTTGAATAAATCACGACATTCATGGCAGGTTAAAATATTGTACAGCAGTCCATTATTAACAATTTTACCGCTTGCTGTTATTTTCATTTTAAGAGTTAACTCGTTACCAATCAATCCTTTACGGACAATATCGAGTTTAAGTGTACCACTTTCTAATTGACGCTGTAACCCCGTAGTGATATTATAAAGTATTTGTACAAGCCTGACCGAATCACCTTTTAACTGTACTGGAACTTGACTATCTATATGTGACTCAAACGTTACATTTTCCTTATGTTTGATGCCTTCACTGATTTGTTCAAAAATTTGATACGTTTCAAAATCCTGATGAGACAATGTCAATTTACCTGCTTCAATATTTGAGAAATTTAATACATCATTTATCAAAACAAGCAAATTATTGGTAGCAAACTGCAAGTTTTTAACATGTTCCTCTTGGTCTTTGCGAGGCTCTTCAGCCATCAACAAACGAGCTTCGTTGACCAAAATACTGAGGGGGTCGCGCATACGTGATGATACATCAGCGAGGTAATTATCTTTTGAAAAATGTTCATTTTGCGCATTCTCACGCTCTGACACTTCTTCTATTAAGCGGCTATTAAGCAAATCAAGCGCAGAATTTTTCTCTGACAATTGACTATTTACTTGCTCCAAAGCTTCATTCTGTCCAGCCACCACTTCATGTTGTTCTTGAATTTGGGCGTTCAAAACAGCTAATTTTTCATTATCCTCTTTCTTTAAACGATAATTTCTAAATGTCAACCACAAAGCCACAAGAGAAAGACCGACAAGCCCCAATAAAAGCCAACGCAACCTTGTTTCCGAAGTTTTTTCTTTT
>JAYTMI010000825.1:0-9331 GCA_043728625.1 Saprospiraceae bacterium
ATTAGAGCAAACTTAACTCATTTTTTTATGACCAATTTACCAGAAATTACGTCTATTTACTTTGACCCTACAACCGATTTCGGTTTCAAAAACTCTTTGGCGAAGAAGCAAATAAAGATTTGCTCATGGATTTTTTAAATTCTATACTTCCCGAAGAACATCAAATCAGTTCACTGACATTTCAGAAGACAGAACAATTGCCTGACCACGAAGATGACCGCAAAACGATATTCGACATCTTATGTGAAGACAAAAAAGGCGAAAAATTCATTGTTGAAATGCAAAAATCACGTATGACTTACGTGATGGATAGGTCATTGTATTATTCCTCTTTTCCAATTCAAAAACAAGCCAAAAAAGGAAAGTGGGATTTTAAATTGTCTCGTGTCTATTTCATAGCGATTTTTGATTTTGAATACGACGCTAACACCCATTATTGGAAAGAAAGACAGTTACTACGCTCATTTTCGCTTAAAGATGATAATGGGGTATTGATGACCGATAAACTGCATTTTAAATTTTTGCAGTTGCCATTTTTTACAAAAAACCAGGACGAGTTGGAAAGACATTTTGATAAATGGTGTTATTTTCTAAAGAATTTGGAAGATTTTGATGCTATTCCTAATATTTTAAACGAACCTATTTTCATGAAAGCCTTTAGCGTAGCAAAAATAAAAAACATGGATGCTAATGATTATATACTCTATCAAATCAGCAAGAGTAAAAAATATGATTTAGAACTTCTCGAAGAATCTGCAGAATTGAGAGGGATGCAAAAAACTGAAGTTAGTCATGTTTTAACAATGCAACGTAAAGTTTTATCTGCTTTACAAATTAGTGATATGTTGGAAATGCCTATTGAAAAAATTGAATATATTATAGCCCATAAATGCCAAAAAGATATTATTTAAGTTTGCTTCGCAATAAAAACAAACAAGCCGATATTGAGAACCCCTCAGTATCGGCTTGTTTTTTCACATCGAGTTGATATTTTCAAAAAAACTACCCCCTCAGTATTTCCCTCGAAATCACGAGTTTTTGAATTTCACTTGTCCCTTCACCAATCGTACACAGCTTCGCATCTCGGTAGAATTTTTCAACTGGAAAATCCTTAGTATAGCCATAGCCACCAAATACCTGAACCGCTTCATTAGCTGTCCAAACAGCGACTTCGGAGGCATAATATTTTGCCATAGCGGCTTCTTTCGTCAAGGGTTTGTTTGCATTTTTTAAATCAGCTGCTTGACGTGTCAACAGTTCGGCTGCTTCAATACGGGTTGCCATATCTGCTAATTTGAAGCCAATGGCTTGAAAATTGGCAATCGGTTGCCCAAATTGATGCCGTTCTTTGGCATATTTAACCGCCGCTTCGTAAGCACCTTTGGCAATACCGAGCGACAATGAGGCAATCGAGATACGCCCACCGTCCAGTATTTTCATGGCTTGTTTAAAGCCTTCACCTTCATGTCCGAGTATTTGGCTTTTATGCACACGACAATTATCGAAAATCATTTCAGCCGTTTCGCTAGCGCGCATACCCAATTTATTTTCTTTTTTACCCGCCGAGAACCCCGGAGTACCCCGTTCGACCACGAATGTTGTGATACCATGGGAATCCAGAAGTTCACCAGTTCGTGCTAAGACGACAGCAACTTGACCTGATTTACCATGTGTAATCCAGTTTTTTGCACCATTGATAACCCAATAATCACCGTCTTGAACGGCGGTACATTTCATCCGCATTGCATCTGAACCTGTATTGGCTTCTGTCAAACCCCAAGCACCAATCCACTCGCCTGTGGCTAATTTGGGCAACCAACGCTGTTTTTGTTCTTCATTGCCAAACATTAAAATATGATTGGTACACAATGAGTTATGCGCAGCAACCGACAAGCCGATAGAGCCACAGACTTTTGAAATTTCTACTATAATGGTTACATAAGCCTGATAGTCAAGTCCTGCACCACCGTATTCTTCTGGGACGAGAACGCCAAGAAAGCCATACTCACCCATTTTGTGCATCATTTCTATAGGGAATTCTTGCGATTCGTCCCAATCCATGAGGTAAGGGCGAATGTGCGTTTCTGCAAAGTCTTGTGCAGATTGACGGATAAAAGCTAAATTTTCTGCTGTTATTTCTAGATTAGGTGATAGGACTTCGTTCATCTCTGATTGTCGGATGTTTTAATATGAAAAATTGGTTGGAATTTTATTTTCAAAAAATATTGAAAATAAAACGCAAAGTTAACTCATTTGTTGAGGAAACAGGTTGGATTTTTCAATTGAATAAGCGGAGGAAGGATTTTATGTCGATTAACAAAGCATTATCGAAATCAAAAATATGTGCTTTATTTTTAAAAACTTCATCTAAGTTTTGAATGCTGCATTTGCGTTCTGCTTGTTTTTTGTCATTTTTACTACAAGTGTCAAATCGGATATAATTACTCAACCAAAATTTGTCATAATCCTTTTGTTTAATATCTTTCCCATTGGCTTGCAAACAGTTTTGCCATTCTGAAAGGCAATCAGCGAAAGGAGAATCTTTTGTTTTAATGGTTTTCAAGACAGTTTCTAACTCGCCTTGACCGTCAACGTTAGTGAAATAACAAGCGATAGATACAATTGAATCGTTAATATCAATGGTTAAAAAATTATTGATGCCTATAATTTTATCGGTTATTTCAACACCAAAAACAGATTGAAATGCCATTTTTAAACTATTGTTGACTAATTCTAATCTTTCTTCAATGCTCGATTGATCAAGGTCAATCAATATCCCTATCTTTTCAACGCCACGCATGACACCCGTCAAAGCATCTTTTAGTGAAGATGCCAATTTGTTTGGATTTAACCCATTCATACAATCGAAATCATCAATTTGACAGATAGGGTTGCTGACTTCGACTTGATTTAAGTGTAAGTGGCGAATGATCGCCTCAACAAAGGCTTTGTCATTTTTACTTTCAACAATTAAGATATTCATTCTCCTCTAAATGGGCTATTATGTGTAAGTTTATACTCTAAGTTTTGAATATCAATACGATTTGCGACGACTTCATTTGTTTTAAAATGGCGAAATAATTCAAAATGAACGCCTTTACCCACAAATTCAGGTTTTTGAGCAACCTCCGCAAATGCTTCAATCATTTCACTGCTATGCGTTGCAGCAAAAATTTGGATATTATATTCCACGGCTAATTTGAACAACATTTCCCAAAACTCCTGTTGAACTGTATGGTGTAAGCCATTTTCTATTTCATCAATCAATAAGAATTTGCCGCCGCTTGTTTGTTCATTTTCCAATTTTACAATTGTTAAAATATAACGCATCATTTTTTGAAGTGCATCACCATAATTTGTAATGGGCAAAGCAATTTTTTCATTTTTCTTTCTCAAATAAAGCGTTTCAGGGAAAGTTGCATACGTTTTTATCTCCAATACTGAGGGGTCAATAATTTGTATGGCTTTCAAGATTAAAGCACTTTCGCCATTAATATCAGCTCTATCAAATTCTGCACTTAGATTTAAATTATTTGGATATTGTTCATCTTTTGAAAGTATAAAGTTTATTTTATTTTTTGCCCAAAAAACAGATTTAAGAGTTTTTTGCTCTCCAGTAACACCTCCAATATTGTATGTCGAATCAATAGAAACATCTATTGAGTTATATTCTACATTCAAACTATAGATTTTCTTTTCTTCTTTAACTTCAAATAAAATATGTTGTGTTGTATCTAAATTTAAAAATAAATTTTTTAAGGCATCATTTTCTGGGAGTTTTTGCTGTCTCAATTTAATACTTATCCCCAAATCTCCTTTCAAAGCCGCATACAAAGCCTCCAACAAACAAGTCTTTCCCGAATTGTTTTTCCCACCAAAAAGGTTCACCAATCCAAACCCATTTATCTCTGTTTTATGGAAAACACGAAAGTTTTCTATTGAAATTCCTTGAATCATTGCTCTATTTTTTTTAAATTTTTACTTGACAAAGTTACTTGTTTTATGTTAAAAACAAAATCCATTCTCAATATCCATACTTTTCTTTCCATTGCTGTTTGAGCTGCTCCCGAATCCGCGTTTCAGCAGGATTTACTGAGGGGTCAAAAAATCGCTCGCCACTGATGTCGGCTGGCAAAAACTCTTGTTCAACGAAGTTGCCTGTGTAACTATGCGCATATTGATAACCTTTGCCGTAGTCCAATTTTTTCATCAAACTCGTCGGTGCGTTGCGCAAATGAAGCGGAATACTCAGATTGCCTGTTGCCCGCACTTTGGCGATAGCGGCATCAATAGCCATGTATGCTGAATTACTTTTAGGCGAAGTTGCCAAGTAAATAGCGCATTGACTCAATATAATACGTGCTTCAGGCATACCGATTTGATGTACGGCTTGTGCAGTCGTTGTTGCCAAAAGCAAGGCATTGGGATTTGCTAAACCGATGTCTTCCGATGCCAAAATAATCATTCGCCGAGCGATAAACAATACATCTTCGCCACCTTCCAACATTCTGGCAAGGTAATAAACGGCTGCATTGGGGTCGCTGCCGCGCATAGATTTTATAAAGGCTGATATGATGTCATAATGTTGTTCGCCTGACTTGTCATAACGAGAAATATTTTGTTGAATAATATTCGTAACGATTTGATTGTCAACTTCATAAGGCGGATTTATATCCCCCTCAGTATTTATGGTTCTGTCGGGTGCAAATTCAGCAATCAACTCAACGATGTTCAATAATTTCCTTGCATCGCCACCACTTAATAGTAGCAAAGCGTCTGTTTCCTTGAAAACGATGTTTTTTATTTGCAAAACTTCATCGGTTTTCAAAGCTCGATAGACCAATTCAAGCAAATCATCGCTTTCCAATTCTTTCAAAACATAGACTTGACAGCGAGAGAGCAGGGCTGGGATGACCTCAAAAGAGGGATTTTCAGTCGTCGCACCGATCAGCGTGACGATGCCTTTTTCAACAGCGCCGAGCAATGAATCTTGTTGAGATTTTGAAAAACGATGGATTTCATCAATAAACAAAATAGGGTTGGCAGTATTGAAAAACTGCCTTCGTTTAGCTTCCTCAATCGTCTCACGCACATCTTTTACACCTGAATTAATGGCTGACAAGGAGAAATAGGCTCGTTTTGTAACGCTGGCGATGATATTTGCCAAAGTCGTTTTTCCCACACCTGGCGGTCCCCACAATATCATCGAAGGTACGCGGTCAGACTCGACGGTACGACGCAAAACGGCATTTTGACCGACGAGGTGTTTTTGTCCGATGTATTCGTCAAGGCTTCGGGGGCGCATACGTTCTGCTAATGGCTGCATTTTTAGTGAAAAGTTGTAAGTGATAAGTTGAACGTGTAGTGAAAAGATGGGTAAAAATAGTGAAAATACTGAGGGGGGCGTTTTATAAAAAAAAATAGTCTTACTTTTGTTTATGCTTTTTTAATTTTAAAAAAATAGAAAAATGGTAGAAGCGATTCTTGAACAAAAAATAACCGTTAAAGAACTCTTTGACATGGAACTCGAAGAAGGCTTTTTTTATGAACTCATAAATGGTAACATCGTGAAAAAACAAGCACCCTCCCCAGCTCATCAACAGGCTGTGACCGAATTGGTTACGATTATGAACACTTTTGTGCGTGAAAAACAGCTTGGGAAAGTTTATACATCGCCAATTGATGTGTTTTTTGACAAATACAACAATACACAACCTGATATTATTTTTATTCGTAAAGACCGTGATTTTATTATTACGGATAACGGTATTGAAGGACACCCCGATTTAATCGTTGAAGTGCTGTTTCCTTCGACTTTTCGCTATGACCGTAAAGAAAAAATGGAATTGTATTGTGGCTTTGGCGTATCAGAATATTGGATAGTTGACCCCAAAAATCAATCAGTTGAAGTTTATACTTTGGATAATGATAGATATAATATGACGTATTTTGCCATTGAAAAAGGCGATATTGAATCAAAAACCTTAGAAGGCTTGAAGTTTGAGGTGTCTTTGATTTTTTAAATTGTTATATTGTTAAATTGTTGTATTGTTATAAGCACTTAACAATACAACAATTTAACAATACTGGAATACAACCATTTAACGCCCAAAAACAAATCCAAAGCTCGTTACCCAGTTTTTAGTTGAGAAACTATTATTTTGTAATCCTTGAAAATTGAATTTGCCTTCATTGTCCTTCAAATCTGTTAAAAAACGACCATCTAAGACCAGTGCGATTTTACCCAATTTAAGTTTCAGACCTGCGCCACCCTGCAAACCGACAGTCAACCGTTTCGTGCCGTCAAGACTCTCATCCTTACTGACATCTGTTGAGGTACTGCCCACCGTTGATGTGCCTGTTGAACGTTTATTGATGGCAAAAGCCGCATCGGGACCTACATTGGCATAAGCCTGTAAAAAACGCCCTGCGGTGTGAAATCGCAACATCACAGGTATGACGGCATAATTCGTGTAGTTTTTCAACTCAGTTTGGGTCGTCGTCGTGCCTGATTTGATACTTTGAAAGGATTTAAAACCTTTCTGCAAAAAGCCTAAGTCTGTTTGAATTGAAAAGTTTTTTTTGATTTTGAATTCAATAGGAATAGCGACTGCCCAACCCGCAAGTTTGTCATTTGTAATGCCCAAAGCCGTTAAAGAGTCTTTGTTGAACGAAAAATTAGATACATTTCTGCCGATGCGAATACCAATGTTTTGTCCATAAGATGCAATATTTAGAAGTAAAAATGCGATTAAAACGGTTGTTTTTTTCATAATTTCAAGTTTAAGTGGATAAATAGATAGATAGATGATAGGTTATAGATAATAGCGGATAGTTATACAATTTATGAATGATTCTCAAACGAACAATTAGACCCCTCAGTATTTTTTCCTTGTTAAAGAAACCATAAGGAAGGGAATACTTGTAATAGAATGGTATTATTGCACTTTAATAAAATCACGTTTTAAAAATGAAGAGCATAAAATTTTTGAACATTTTCACTGTGTTTTTGCTGGTATCAACGCTGCTATTTATAGAATCATGCCATAAAACGGCTAAAGACTTGCCGATCTTAACCATCGCTTCACCGCTTGCCGATGACCAATTTACGAGTGGACAAGTTATTACAATCAAAGGAGAAGCGGCTGGTGCGGTCAGGCTTTATGCGTTAAGCATTAAAATAACAGATGATAAGACAGGTGCTGTTTTGTTCTCAAATGAACCTTATGTTCACGATAGTCGGAGTTTTAATTTGACAATCAATGATTTACGTATTAACTTGGCAGCGTAATTCTGAAAATAGTACCTTGAGGTTCATTGTCTAAAATATGGATAGTTCCCTTGTGAATTTTAATGATTTGAGCTACAATATATAGCCCTAAGCCCGTTCCTTTGGTGCGGCGGGTCATTTCGCTACCGATGCGGTAAAATTTTTCAAATACTTTTTTTCGTTCATTCGCAGATATACCAATACCATTGTCAGCTACATCAAAGACGAATTGTTGATTTTCAAAACTTTGTTGAATTGTGATTTTTGGGCGTTCCCCTGAATATTTTACGGCATTTTCCAAAAGATTTGTAAAGACCGAAATGATGCCTTGCCTATCACCCCTCAGTAATGGAATGTCTTTTTCCGTCGAAAAATGAAATTGTGCTTTGGGGCATTTCATCCTAAATTTCTCTATCAAATCCTTTATAATTGGTGTCAATTTGAGTTCTTCAATTTGCGGCTCATAGGTCGTATCAAGCCTTGCGGACAGCAAAAGGTTGTTGACCAAAACATTCAATCGTTCTGTTTCTATATTTGCCGAATTGAGCAATTTGGCTTGTTGTGCGTCGTCCAATTTGTGTTTTTGAAAGGTTTGATGGACTAATTGAATGGATGCAATGGGCGATTTTAATTCATGTGTAATAGATAAAAGGAAATTTTGCCGTTGTTTGGATAAGGAAACTTCAATGAAAAAGCTGCGATTGATGAGCCAAACGACGACAAGTAAACCAATAAACAAGAAACTTCCTTCGCCCCAAACCATCGTTTTTTGACGACCATATTTGTCTTCTAATTCAAAATACTGAGGGGTCATTTTGAACTGAGCTTCGTCAGTATATAAACCCTTTTGAGTCAATTCATAGCGCAACAATTCTATACGCGCTTGTTTGGCGTCTGCATTTTTTTTTAATAACAACATTGACCACCAAGCAAAAGCCATCAAAATATAGATGGATGAAAAAATAACGGCGATACGTAATTTCCTTGAATTTCCCATGGCACTTTTAGATTTTGAACCGAACATATTTTATCGTACTCTTTGCAATATTCGCTTTTTCGTAATAAGTTTGAACGGATAACTCATTCATAATCAATGGTTTTGAGTGAATGTCACTGTCTTTAAACAATAATTCACACCCCTTCCCGATTGAGTCGGGATTTCGTCCCTCAACAGCATTTTGGCAAATATCAAGCGTAAAATCATATAAATCAGGTGAATCTGTTTTTAAATGCACAATGCCATTGGGTTGCAAAAACTTCCGATAGCGATTTAAAAATTGTTCAGAAGTGAGTCGCTTATTCGATTTACGTTCTTTTAAAAAAGGGTCTGGAAAGGTAATCCATATTTCAGACACCTCGTTTTTAACAAAAAAATGCTCAATCTGTTCGATGCGTGTCCGCAAGAAAGCCACATTTGTCAAACCCGCTTCTAAGGCTTCTTTTGCGCCTTTATGTATCCGCGAACCTTTGACATCAACACCGATAAAATTGCGTTCGGGGAACATTTTGCCCAAGGCAACGGCATATTCGCCACGTCCACAAGCCAATTCAAGCGTTATAGGATTGTCATTTTTAAAATGTTCTGAGCCCCATTTGCCTTTGATGCCAACGATTTGACCATTTAGTACTGTATTTGCGGGGTCTCTAACATCCAAATTGTCATAGACATTGGGGAAAGTTTGCAGTTCTGCAAATTTTTTTAATTTTTGACGACTCATAATTGTAATGTGTACAAACTAAATTCAATTATTTTAAGAAAAACGTACCCCGAACTTACCACCCAACACAGCATCAGGCGCAAGCACAACCAAACCATCTTGATTATTGAAAGCATCAATATTGCAAGTCATAGGCTCAATAGCAATACTTTTACGATGAGGCGGTGTAAACACTTGTAAAAACTGCCATTTGGCTGTCCCCAATTCCTGCCAATAATGTAACCTACCGCGTTCAGATTCGAGAATGACACTTGCTTCTTTACCTTTTTCAGTGATGAAAAAACCATTATCGAGATTTGTAGCACCAATTTTTTTCAAAGTATCAAAAGCCGTATAATTTTGT
>JAYTMI010000826.1:0-5412 GCA_043728625.1 Saprospiraceae bacterium
GCAAAATGGCTGGACTCTATACTCTAATAATGATTTACCTCATCTCTTTATGGTTCAAATGAACATTAATTATAAGGAGAATACGCTTAGGTCTGGAACATTTGGGCGGGGTATTTGGAAATCAAATTTAAATTGCCCTACAAGTAATTATGTTAAAAATAATTGTATTAACTGTAATAGCCCAAGCGATTCCTTTTGGGAAGGTACTGATGTTGATATTCTTAGCACTTATTTAGATACGGATAAATTAATAGTAAGAGGTGTTAATTATATAAAAATACTGCCAGGAACAGTTCCAAATTCAACTATTAATGCACACAGCCGCTTTGACTCCAAAGGCAATGTGAACAATTATTATAAGTTTTTTATTCACGGATGTGGGCCAGGTCAAGGGAACACATTTTAACCAATATTCAGGAGATTCGCGCTCGTTTTGAGCGCGAAGCACCCCCTCAGTATAAACCCCATTTTAACGCAAAAAACAATGAAAACCAAACATGCCTTCATCGGTTTCTACAAATTCAATTCTTCTTTTTATCCTCATATGAAGCCTTCACACGTTCTACTGATTCCCATTTTACACCTAATAATTCTTCGAGGGCAATACGCCGAAGTTTTATCTCCGCCTCTCCCCTCACCTTGCTTTCGAGGGCATCGTAATAGGCCTTATTGGCAGTGTTATAATCTTCAAATTGAACTTTGTTGACACTGAAAAGGCTTTGGATTTGATTTTTATTTGATTCGGCAGCGTCGAGTGCTTGTATGCGGACTTTAAAAATATCAAATGAAGAAAGATACTCTTGATACCGTTTCAAGACCTCGCCTTTAAGTTTTTGCTTCTTGAAATTCAAGTCAGACTCACTCATTTTTTTGCGATTTTCGGCATATTTTACTTTGTATTTACGTGTCAACAAATCACCAAAATTGACACCAATACCGATATTCCAAACAGGATAGGTTGCCACAGCAGGCAATTTAGTTAAATCTATCTTTTTACCCAAAAAATACTCTTGACCCAATGAATTGACTAAAAAATAAGGAAAACTCACGTCATTCATGTTTACGCCTGCTTGCAAGTTTCGAGTCCAATCTTTTTTAGCTAACGTGATCTCTTGTCCTCGTGCATCAATTTCATATTTTGAACCTTCCAGTTCAAAACTGTTTTGCCAAGTCAGTTGCACAAGATAATCCTCAAAAGTCAAAGGGCGGAAGTCTTGAAATGAAGCAGGAGAACTATTGTTTTGATTTTTTGAAAAATCTATAGGTTGTGCGTTAGCGTGAAGAGCTATATATAAAAATGCCAATATGATTAATTTCCTCACAGTCAAAGCTTGTTTTAATTATAAAAGTTTAATCCGTATCTCCTGTATCATCAAAAATAGTACCAATGAAGCCCTTTATAAGATTAGCAAAAACATAAATAAGTTACTCATATTTTTATTTAGCTATTCGTTAATCGTTATTGGTTAAATGAGTAAAGATTAATCGATAACTATTAACGATTAAATTGCAGTCGCTCTCCTACTCTATCATCAAATAATTGTCCATTTTGATACGCTAAGTGACCACTCACAATGGTCGTCTCAACAGCCCCCCTCAGTATTTTGCCTTCAAGTGGTGACCAACCGCATTTGTAATGAATATTTTTAGGTGTCACTTTCCAACGTTTATGAATATCTACGACAGCAATATCTGCCCAGTTGCCCTCATCGAGAAACCCACGGCGGTCTATTTGAAAACATTCGGCAGGTGCATGACACATCTTTTCAACAATCTTTTCAAGCGATATTTTGCCTTGAAAATAAAAACTCAACATCAAATTCAAGGAATGTTGAACAAGCGGTAAACCTGATGGCGCATCAAAATAAGGTTTTGATTTTTCCTCCCAAGTATGCGGTGCGTGGTCGGTTGCGATGATGTCAAAATGGTCATCGAGCAAGGCTGCCATCAACGCTTTTTGATCTGTTTTAGATTTAATAGCTGGATTACACTTAATTAAATTGCCAAGCGTAGTATATTGACTTTCGTTAAAATATAAATGATGAACGCATACTTCAGTTGTAATACGTTTTTTACTGAGGGGGGTCTTATTGTCAAAAAGAGCGACTTCATCAGCCGTTGAAATGTGCAAAATATGCAAACGTGTATTGTGTTTTTTAGCTAATTCTACGGCAAAATGAGATGACAGATAACACGCCTCATGGTTACGTATGACAGGATGAAACGCAGCTGTTGCTTCCATACCACGTTCAGAAAGCATTTGTTTTACTTCAGCAGTATTGCGTCGAATTGTCGCCTCGTCTTCGCAATGTGTGGCAATCAACATCGGACATTTTGAAAATAAATTTTCTAAGGTAGTTGGGTTGTCAACGAGCATATTTCCCGTTGAACTGCCCATAAATGCCTTGATACCGCATACATTTTGAGCATTTGTTTTCAAAACCTCTTCCAAATTGTCATTGGTTGCACCCATAAAAAAGGAGTAGTTGGCAAGCGAATTTTGCGCGCCAATGTCGTATTTCGCTTGCAAAAATGCCTGCGTTACTGAGGGGGGATTGACATTAGGCATTTCCATAAACGACGTTGTACCACCCGCTACGGCAGCGCGTGCTTCTGTTTTAATGGTTGCTTTATGCGTCAAGCCCGGTTCACGAAAATGAACTTGGTCGTCAATAATGCCCGGAATGACATGTTTATTTGTAGCATCAATTTCAATATCAACGTGTGTATCTATTTGATTATCAATGCGTTCGATAAAGCCATTGCGAATTAAAATGTCTTGAACTTTAATTTGTCCTCTATTGACAACCTGGCCGTTTTTGATGAGTATGGATTTCATAAGCTATTTTTTGCGGTAAAATTACGATTCTTTGTATATCCGGTGAGGTTTTTAGAAATGACTTTACAAAATGATAAGCCTTAAACAGGAAAAGCCGTCCCGACCAAATCGAAACGGCTTTTTTTATTCACTATACTGAGGGGTATGTTCTATCAAAAATGACGCTGCCGACGCAAATTGTCACCGACATTAAAATCACTCCTTGTATCAAATCCATGCGTTTCATTGGCTGGATTGTCCTTAGAAAAAATGGTGATATGCACCAAAGAGTCTTCGTAAACCAAAGCTGCCGCACCGAGATGAGGGGCATTGTAACGAATATCTGAACCCAAACCGATGGGTTGAACTACGGATTCCGTACTTTTTGATAAGTCACGCAAAGCTTTCCACGCATCAATTGCCAAATTTTCATCCGACTCTATCTCCTTAACAGGCAAAGACAAACAGTCCGCAGCAAAACTTTTGACCAATTTATCGTGCAAATCAGCATAACTTGTCGCATTTGATACATAATCAGCAGCCCATGATTTGCCATTAACGAGTGCGATGATACCTTTTTGATTGTCTAAAAGCGGGAACGCCGTAAGATACTCCGACAAGTCATCATGTCGTTGGCTGTACGAATCGCTCATAGCAGATGAATCTGATAAAGTACGGTTTTTGACGTGCAAAGCATCTACATCACGCCAAATTTGACCTTGATTGGCATCATAACTGTCTGATGTCAACTTGCTTTCTGTAACACGAGCAGACTTTGCACTACGAGCAGAGGCATACATCATATTGCCAGAAGATTCAAACGCGCGGCTGTTGTAATGCCACCGTCCAGACTCTGTGCAGCTAACAGGTATGAGTGTTTCACTTTCTGCAGCGAGTAATATAGACGTATTGACGATGCGGTTTTGTTTTGCACCGATGAGTTCTTCGCCATCAATCAACAAAATCGGTTTAGTCCCTTTGTTGGTGACTTTAAGTTCAGGAACGCTACCGCCTTCGCTAACTTCTGTGACAAAAGCCAAGCCTTTTTCCAAAGCGAACTTTAGGCTCATATAGTCAAGCCGAGAAGGTGCTTCATCAAAAAGCGGGATAATTGCGAGATTTTTGAAAACTTGTGGCGTGCCGAGACGCAACGATTCGAGTTTAGATTGAACGGTGAGATTCATGTGCTTTGTTTTTAATCGGTGAAAGAATATTTTGCTTTATTGGTGTTAGGAAAACCAACATTATCGGAAAATAGTTCCACAGAAAAACACAGTTCAAAATAGGTAGGAGATGAAAGTTATGCAAAAAAAAACAGGGCGGCAACTCGAAGAACGAGTGACACCCTGTATAACCCCAAAAAACCAAATGAAAACAATCTACATATAAATCCCCTATCGGGAAATTTAAATTTTTTTTATATCGTTATAAACGTTACAATCATACTTTGGGTTGCAATCCAATTGTCATTTAGACGTAAATTTTTTAAATAGTAATATACTTTAAAAAAAAGGGTGCAATTGTATTTCTTTGTAATTCTAATTATTGAGACGCTTATGGGTAGGAATAGTCACAAATTTTGTAAAAATTATTTTCAAATGTATTTATATTACTTTATTAAAAGTAAATGATTTTGAAAATGATTTTTGAATTCATGTTTATTCTTAACAGCACAAAGATAAGTGACATTTTTAAATTTACAGTATCTTTTTGAAAAAAAAGTAAAGATTTATTAAGATAAAATTAACAATGACAATCATTTTCGATGTTTCCCCTATGAATGGTGCTCAATTTTGCCATAATTTAAAAACTTAGCCTAATTTTAGCTCTCAATTAAAAATCAAAAAGTATGAATATCGACGAAATTTATAAAATTTTTAGAACACATCCGATTGTCACAACGGACAGTCGAAACATTACTGAGGGGTGTCTTTTTTTTGCATTAAAAGGCGAAACATTCGATGGAAATTTATTTGCACAGAAAGCACTTGATGAAGGAGCCGCTTTCGCTATCATTGATAATCCCGATTTTAGACAAAACGATCGCTTTGTTCTTGTTGAAGACGTATTGAAAACGCTTCAAAACTTGGCGACGCATCATCGTCGTCAATTTGACATTCCTTTTATTGCTATTGCAGGGTCAAATGGCAAAACGACAACAAAAGAACTTGTGGCGGCTGTGATGAATAGTCAATACAATACACATTTTACGAAAGGAAATTTTAATAATCATATAGGTGTACCGCTTACTTTGTTGCAATTGACAGAAGACTACGAAGCTGCCGTTATCGAAATCGGCGCCAATCACCAAGGCGAGACGCATGATTTATGTGTCATTTTGGAGCCTACTCATGGTGTTGTGACGAATATGGGCAAAGACCACCTCGAAGGTTTTGGTGGCATTGAAGGTGTTAAAATAGGCAATTCAGAAATTTATCGGTGGCTTGCGCATAATCGAGGGACGGTTTTTGTCAATGAAGATGAACCTTTTTTGCAAGAATGGCTACCAACAGAAGGTTTGCATAAAATCTTTTATCGAAAAGCCCAAAAGCTATCTATGCAAGAGCCCGGGTATCAAGCTCGTTTGGATACTG
>JAYTMI010000827.1:0-1579 GCA_043728625.1 Saprospiraceae bacterium
TAGCAACAAAAATCATGTTTCACGCCTTGCAAGAATGCTATTTTAAAATGACTTTCAGATTTACTAAATTTTTGAAATTTAGTAAATCTCTTAGACATACATGTTGTGTTTTACTATTTTTGATTGCTGCGTTTTCTAAAACTCATGCCCAAACCCCCCTCAGTATAAACGACTCAAAACGCTCTTTTATAATTGAAAATCCAACCGACACACTTGTAAAAGACACTTTAACTATCATTCCAAAATCGGTGCAAATCATTGATATCCAAACCAATAAACCATTAGACAGTACTTTTTACGAAGTAAAAAATAACCTCATCATAACAACCTCCAAATTCACCATTCACTACCAACTGCGAGGTATCGAAGTAGCACCACTCACCATTACCTACCGCGTTTTGCCTTTTGATTTGGGTAAAATATACGTCCGTTTAGACTCTACTAAACTCGACCCTTTAGCACCAAAAGGCTTTGAAATTAATTACAACTCCTCCTCCCTATCCAACTCGATTTTTGAAAAAGGATTGGATTATAGCGGCAACTATACCCAAGGATTTTCAGTAGGCAACAGCCAAAATTTAGTTGTTAATCAAAATTTTAACCTCAATTTGGCGGGTAAATTGGGCGATTTAGACGTTTTGGCTTCTATGACGGACAATAATTTGCCGATTCAAGCCGAAGGGAATACGCTTGAATTGCGGCAGTTTGACCGTATTTTTATTCAACTCAAAAAGAAAAACAATACGCTCATTGCAGGTGATTACGAGTTGTCGAAACCCAATTCTTATTTCACAAATTATTACAAAAAACTGCAAGGCATAACCTATTCAAATACAAGTGATTTTCTCTTAAAAAAGACATTAACAACACGACAAACGGCAACGCTTTCTTCCAAAGTTAGTGCAGCCATTGCACGGGGTAAATTTGCCCGTTTGGTGTTGCCTGTTGGAGAAGGCAATCAAGGACCTTATCGGTTGTTGCCTTCGGGCAGTGCGAGCGGTTTTCTCATCGTTTTGGCAGCGACTGAAAAGGTTTATTTTGATGGTGCATTGTTGACTCGTGGCGACGAAAATGACTATGTGATTGACTACAATTCAGGCACAATTCAGTTCACACCTAAGCGGTTAGTGACGAAGGACAGCCGCATCATTGTCGAGTTTGAATATGCTGACCAATCTTATTTGCGTTCAACGGTAGCGCTATCTAATGAGTTTAAAATCAATAAATTAAAAATAAATTTCAGTTTATATACGGAACAGGATTCTAAAAATTCAACGGGAACGCAAAGCCTTGATTCGCTTGATAAACGGCTGCTTGTGGCGGCTGGAAATATCGCACCGACACCCCTTAGTATTCGCCCGACTGAAGACGGTTTTCGGAGTGATAGAATTCAATATAAACTCATTGATACGACTGTTCAAGGCAGACGTTATAGCAATGTTTTGGTGTACTCGACTAACCCAGATTCTGCAAAATATACGGCGAGTTTTTCGCCTGTGGGCGATGGTCGCGGCAATTATATCCAAGAAGTGTCGTCTGCAAACGGGCGTGTCTATCGTTGGGTTGCGCCCGATTCGTC
>JAYTMI010000828.1:0-2267 GCA_043728625.1 Saprospiraceae bacterium
ACAGGATCCCATTTTGCAGAAAAATCAAAGAGTGTGAAATAATCAATATTGATGTTTCTATAACGCCGCATACTGTTGTCAATGTTCGAAAAATCCATACCCATAGGATTGGTGTTTATGACAAAATCTTGGAAAGCAAAGGTTTTTGAAAAATCCAAATGCTCTTGTGCATCTGGGTCAACAGCATCACCGTCGAACATGGAAGTACATATATCAATGCCTTCTGCTGCCAAAGCCACATCATAACTCTCGGTTGCGGAACACATTGCAAACATAAACCCACCACCCACCGCAAACTCTTTTATCGTTTTGGCAACAGCTAATTTGCATTGAGACACTTTTGCAAAACCAAATTCACGAGCTAATAACTCCGCTTTTCGTTTTCTCAATTCATACTCTTGTCCATTGCCACGCCACATTGTATAACGACCATGCTGACCCGTAAAATCTTCATGGTGCAAGTGTAACCAATTGTATTTCAACAATTTCCCTTCCAATACTTCTTTGTCATAAATCATATCAAAGGGAATTTCGGCATACTTTAAAACCACCAAAACAGCGTCATTCCATCTTTCAAGACCCCTACCCTTTGTGTCCGCATCAGGTGTGTAAACAGCTATCTTAGGCGCAACTTCGAGTTTCATGTCTTCCATATTGATGTTGGGATTCTGAATTTCTTCTTGAATACCCTTAAATTGGGCATCTGAAAGAACCTCATAGCTGACACCGCGGGTTTTACATTCGGTTTCAAATTCCAAACGATGCGGAAAAGCAAAACTACCACCCCGATAATTCAAAAGCCAGTGCGCTTCCAAGTCTTTTTGTAAAACCAAATACGTAATGCCATAAGCTTTTAAATGGTCATTTTGCTTGCCATCCATTGGCAAAAGGATATAGGCAGCTTTTAAAGAGATGAGACTAAAGCAGGAGATAATGATTAGACATATTCTTTTTTTCATGGCAAGCAGTTTTATGATTAAGAATGCTCAATTCATCCCTAAATTTAATCAACTTTATGATGCCCTCCAGCAATTTTAGCTATAAACCTTTTTTTTCCTATTAAGCGTTGAAAAATAGGATAACGCCTATCAGTTAGTATAAAAAAGAAGGGGGTTGAATTAGGACAATCCCAATTCAACCCCCCTCAGTATTTGAGCTATTTTAAAGCCCTTTCCCCGTTGCTGCCCAATAAATCCCGCCATAAATATGGTCTAAAAAGGTTTGGTCAGAAAACGTCAAAGGAATATGCCCCAATGCGGTATAAAAAGCACGTCCACCGTCGTAATTGTGATACCATGAAATCGGGTGAAAACTGCCCATGCCTTTACCTTCGTTCGTGCCCCATTTCACTTTTGGGTCATAAGAATTTTCATCAATGGACACCAAAAACTTTAAATCCGTAGATTTTGCGGGTGTTGTGAATTCATACCATTCGTCTGTCCACAATAGTTTTTTAGGAAACCGCTCCATACCCGGAAAATTGCTGTCTTCTACTTTCAAATAAGCCGTTTGTTGCTGTGGATGAATCTTGAAAGTATTACCCACCATTTTGGTGTACCAAAGCCAATCGTACTCCGTATCGCTTGCACTGTGGATGCCGACAAAACCTTTGCCCGATTTGATGAATTTCTCAAAAGCGGCTTGTTGTTCTTCATTGAGAATATTACCCGTCGTGTTCAAAAAAATGACCGCTTGATATTTCTCCAAGTTTTTATCATTTATCAATTTGGCATCTTCTTGCCAATCAACTGAAAAAGTATTGCGTACAGCTAATTGTTTGATAGCTGCCACGCCTTCATTGATAGATTCATGGTGAAAACCATCCGTTTTGGTGAACAACAAGACTTTGAATTGTTGTGCAAAAATGGTTGTCGAAAGCTGGAAGAAGAAAAGTACAACTATGGCACTTTTCAAGTGAAAATTTTTCATAATTTTTAAAAATTAAAGTTTGATTAAATTGTTTAGTTGAGTAAAAGAAGCCCCCAATATACCTCTTGTTTTGGATTGTTTAATCTTCGGTATATTTCATAGATTAAAATATCGGCAAAGAGCAAAAAAAAAGGTGCAAAAAGCACCCCCTCAGTATGTGCCTTGCGTGTAAGACAAATACTGAGTTATTAAATCTGACTTCTTCTTATTTTAAATAGATGACTAAAGCTAATCATCACCCTTTGTTAGGCGATAAACCCATTACGCGTGTCAAAATATAAGAACCAATGAGACTGATGACAAGTCCCTCTGCCAAAATAAAAAGGCTGGCAGTAAAG
>JAYTMI010000829.1:0-5020 GCA_043728625.1 Saprospiraceae bacterium
TAGCAAATGCTTCTATAAATTCTTTCAAATCGGAGCGTAGCTCTATAACATAAGTCGCATACAAATTAAAACATCAACAATGCAATTTTTCGAAAAAAGCACCTTTTTGTGGCATATATTCGGTTGGTTGATTTTTACATTTCTACCATTTTCGTTCTTTATGATGACGGATAGTTTTCAGATGGAGTCATTCAATTTCTATCTGTCAAACAGATTGGTCAGTGTTATTTTTTTAATGGGTATTTTTTATTTAAATTTTAAAATGTTGACACCCAATATTTTAAAGAAGAAAAAAGTTTTTCTTTCTTTTGGTATATTGATAGTCAGTTTTGCGGTTTTGATGACGATTGATAGATTATCCAATCAAAATAATGTCCCACCGCCCCGTCCACAACTACCCGAATTGATGCAGCCTTCATTGACGTATATGCGTCCACCTTTGCCTAAAGATAGGTCTGGTTTAGTGCGTTTGCTGGGTACGGTTTTGTCGTTTAGTTTAGTGGTTGGCGTGAGTACGGGCATGGCTTTACAACGCGACAGATTGCGCCAAGCAGATGAAAAACAGCAAATAGCCTTGGAAAAAATGGCAGCAGAGTTGTCGGTTTTGAAATTGCAAATCAGTCCACATTTTTTGTTCAATACTTTGAATAATATCCGTTGGTTGGCACGTCAAAAATCGGAGGCAACGGAAGATGCGATTGTCAAATTGTCGCAACTCTTGCGCTATATGATTTATCAAACCAATAAAGACACCGTGTCGTTGGAGCAAGAAATCAATCATTTGCAGAACTATATAGACCTTCAAAAAATGCGTTTGACCAATCCTGATGCTGTTCAATTTACGCAAGAAGGCATGATTCGGGGACATTCGATTGAGCCGCTTTTGTTGATTTCTTTTGTGGAAAATGCGTTTAAGTATGGTTTTCACAGTCAAATTCACTCTGAAATCATCATTTCCATAAAAACGACTGATGAGGCTTTGATTTTTGAAAGCCGCAACCATATTTTCGAGGAAAACAAACCTTCGGAGTCTGATGATTCGGGCATTGGCGTTCAAAATGTGCAAAAGCGTTTAGTTTTGCATTATCCGAATCGGCATACCTTAGACATAACTGAAAAAGACGATATCTATCACGTTTATTTAAAAATAGAATGGGCATGACTTTGCGCTGCATCGCTGTTGACGACGAGCCTTTTGCTTTGGAAATATTGTCTGATGATATTCAGAAAATACCGTTTTTAGCCTTAGAAAACACCTATTCCAATGCACGAGACGCTGAAAAGCGTATAAAAGAGGGCGACATTGACCTTGTTTTTTTAGATATTCAGATGCCGATACTGAGGGGTACTGATTTTTTGCGCGGACTCGAAAATCCGCCTTTAGTTATTTTCACAACCGCTTATGAACAATATGCTTTGGAAGGTTTTGAGCTGAATGTGGTGGATTATCTCTTGAAACCGATTCCTTTTGACCGGTTTAAAATAGCGGTGGAACGTGCGCTTGAACGCTTCGCGATGCTGCAACAAGATGCGCCTAAAATCCGTCCACATCTCTTTGTTTTTTCAGAATACAATAAAATTAAACTCTTTACAGACGAAATTCTCTACATCGAAGGCTTGAAAGATTATGTCAAAATATATACAACAAACCGCGATAAACCGATTTTGACACGTTTGAATCTCAAAAAAATAGAAGCTAAATTGCCCAAAACGGATTTTTGTCGGGTGCATCAATCCTTCATCGTGTCGTTGTCTAAAATTACTTCTTTTCAAAAAAGTAAATTGCAGATTGGTAAGGTGGAGATACCGATTGGGGAGCGTTTTTTGGCGGAGTTTGAGGGTGCTTTTATGAAATACTGAGGGGTAGTTGTTAACGACAATGGATGGAAAGAGATTCCTAAAGATACATGCCAAAACGTAAGAGAACTCAAAAAGTAATTTGCTTCTATATTTATAAAAATTATGTTTTAAGTTTTACCAAAATATTTGTTGAATTAGGAAAGGGGATTTACTTTTGGCATAAATATAATCGGTTAAATAGATTATGAGAAAATAAATTCTTTCCAAAATTTGACTTATAAGTGAAACAATACGTAAATTTACAAGTGTTTAGAGATTTCAGGAAAGTAAGATTCTATACTTTTCAGTTGGAGAATAACGATACAAGCGAAACTATGAAGTTTTTCAATAGAATGAAAGCAGATGATTCTAGTGTTGAAGATTTGAATCGGTTAGCTCGATGGATTGTAGAAATTGGCGAAAATCACGGTGCTTTGTTGGAATTGTTTCGATTTGAAGAAGAAGCTCATGCTTTACCACCCCCGCCGATAGGTCAACGAAAAGTGGGTGTTATCCATATTCAAAACAATGATTTACGTCTTTATTGTGTGTGGATAAGCGAATCAATCGTTATTTTAGCTAATGGGGGTATAAAAAAATCGGATACGGTTCAAGGTACACCAGACCTAATACCTCATTTTCGTTTTGCAAAAGCTATGGGTCGGCAGATTAATCAACTGATAAGAGAAGGCAATTTTCGTTTTTACGGAAAAAATATTTTGGATATAGAAGATATTGACATTTTAATATGAAAAATATGGATGCATTTGATGAAATATTAGCGAGAACACCTGATTCAACAAAACAGGAAGTCGCAAAAAATGTGGCTATTGCTGTGCGAATCATAAAAACACTGCGGGCACAAGGTAAAACACGACGAGACCTTGCACGGCTTTTGGGTAAATCGGAGTCTGAAATAACACGTTGGCTTTCAGGTTTTCATAATTTGGAACTAAAAACGATTTATAAAATTGAAAAAGCTTTGGGTGTTGATATTATTAAAGTTTGCTCTGAGGATGAAGCAATAGCAATTTGAAACTTGTTTGGACTCAACAAAATGACTAAAATACTGAGGGGGTAAAATTCCAAAAAAAAGAGCGATTAGCCGTAGCCAATCACTCTTTTTTTTATTTTAAACCTAAAAACAATCTTTTTTCGCTTGAAATCTTAAGCATTTACATACATCACGCTTTTTACAGCCTTGATGATTTTTGATGGATTTGGCAAAAACGCCTCAACCAAAGTAGCAGCATAAGGCATAGACGCATCAGCACTATTGACGCGGATAATCGGCGCATCTAAGTGGTCGAAAGCATATTTTTGAACTTCGTAAGCGACTTCTGCAGAGATGCCAAACATGGGCCAGGCTTCGTCAACAACAACAAGACGGTTGGTCTTTTTGACGGACTCAACGATGGTTGCGGCATCGAGCGGACGAATCGAGCGCAAGTCAATGACCTCTGCTGAAATGCCTTCTTTTTCTAATTCCATAGCGGCATAGCAGGCTTCGATGACCATTTTGTTGTAGGCAACGATGGTGACATCTGTACCTGCACGGCGCACAATCGCTTTGCCAATGGGTACGATATAGTCTTCATTTTCAGGTACTTCGCCGAAGCTGGCGTAAGGTAATGGCTTCAAATTGCCGTTTTTATCTTTGCCGATGTGCCACACGCCTGATGTGCGGTCTTGCATCGGATAGCCATACATAATTTCAGATTCCATGAAACAAACAGGGTCTGGGTCACGGATAGCGGCTTTCAATAGTCCCTTTGCATCGTAAGGATCGATGATAGATATAACTTTCAAACCGGGCGTGTTGCCCATCCATGATTCAAAAGTTTGTGAGTGCTGCTGCGCCAATTGTCCCGCAGAACCTGAAGGTCCACGGAAAACGATGGGGCAACTGACTTGACCTGCCGATTGCGACAAAGTTTTAGCCGCATTATTAACGATTTGGTCGAATGCCAAAATTGCAAAGTTCCATGTCATAAACTCAACGACGGGTTTGATGCCGTTCATGGCAGCACCAACACCGATAGCGGCAAAACCCAACTCGGCAATAGGCGTATCAATGACGCGGCGTTCGCCAAATTCGTCGAGCAAACCTTCACTGACTTTATAAGCACCATTATATTCAGCGACTTCTTCACCCATGATACACACGAGGTCGTCGCGGCGCATTTCTTCTTGTAAAGCCTCGCGCAAGGCTTGGCGTAGAGTTATCCTTCTCATTAATTGGTTGTTATTTTATGTATTGTTAAATTCTAATATCCATAAGTATCGGATTTTTTAGAAATATCCGATACTTTGAGTTATTTACTGAGGGGGTACTTTTACGCCTCCTCTTCTTCAATGTGGTCTTCTGGCTTAGCAATCGGTGTAATCATAGGCAAGTCAATCAATTTCTGCTCTTCTTTGCTGATTGACCAAAAGCCTAAAATGCCACCAGATGATTTAGCAACGCTTTTTGCTAATGTCAAGTAACTTTTGTAAAGGTCATAAGCTGTGTAAGGGTCTAATTTGGCTAAAATAGGGTTTACTTGGGCTATTTTATCAAACAAAACGGTTTTATATGATTCCGTATCTTTTGGCGTATTTTTCATCAAATCAGCGAGTTTGATATTGAAATTCGCCTCAACTTCTTCATAAAAATGATGCAATGTTGCGCTACTCGAATAGGTGCGAATGTGGACAAGTTTTGCTGCCCATTCGGTCTCTTCATGATTGATATTACCATCAGAAATGGCGATGAGTAGGGCAATTTGAGACACGGCGTTCTCTAAGGTTTGTAATTCTTCTTGCGATATATTTTCAAAATGTCTCATAAAAGATGTTTTAATCGTTTGCAATTTTTTAATTTAAAGTGCAAATATAAAACGAAGATTCGTAGCAATGACCATAGATTGACCATTGATTTACGAAATCTCAAAGATTTCAGCAATCGGATTTAATGTTCATGTCTATACAGTTTTAAAATATAAATAACTTTCAAAAGTATAAAAGCCGTTTTCAAGATGTAATTTTGTATCATTTTTTAAGTTTCAATTCATTAAACTCAATCCAAACAGTATGAAAAAAACGCTACTATCATCTCTTTTCTTTGTTTTTTGTGCCATTTCTATCTATTCTCAACAAGTTATACTGAGGGGTGCTGTGAGTGATTTGGCGACGAAAGAGC
>JAYTMI010000830.1:0-7263 GCA_043728625.1 Saprospiraceae bacterium
GAAAAGTATCCGTCCACGAGGCGCATTGATTTTTGATACGCGCCCAATACACCCCCTCAGTATTTGCGGTGAAAATACGCTCTTTTGAGCCATTTTGCCACGTAATGGTTTCCCCCACTAGCCCAGTTCCCGCCATAAAAGTAGTTTTTTCATTTTGACATAAAGTTGTATCAAAAGCAATCGGTTTGTAACCCTCTCCGAGGGCTTTAAAAGTCATACCGCTGTATGCAATGCAGTTTTGGGCGGGATAAATGACTTGAACTGAAATCCGTTCCGATTTTGTAGCTTGATACTGAGGGGTCGTCGTGCCATTGTGCCAAAGGTAGCGCACTGAATCGATCATTGTATTTTCCACATTGATAGTGACTGATTGACCTTGGCAAACAGCCGTATCCTTCAAAGCAGCCACAACTGGAACTAAAATAACATTATCAACAATATGCGTGCTACTGATAAATGGTGTTTTACTGATTTGACCTGTTGGTTGGCGAATCGTTTCGTTATTGGGTCTAAAGTTGCCAATGACTATAAATTTTTCACCACCTTTTGCTCTAAAACAGCCTTTGAGTTTATGCCAATTATAATCTTTCACGAGTCCATGACTTAAAACAGGCGTTAAACGGATGTAATTATTGGGTATATCCCAATCGTAAGTTGGAAAATCTGTCGAAAACGCTATGGATTGCGCATCCGTAAAATCGGTTGTGACCCTTTCAAGAACAGGCACCGTATCAATTGTCCGAAAAGACATTTCAAAATAATATTGTTGATTGGCAACAAGCGGTTCTTTGAGTTGAGTCGCTAAATAAGCCCGATGATGTGAAACATTTTGTATAATCGTAAAAAGTCCGAAGGTTTCAAAAGAACTACTTTTTGATTGATTGATACCGAAAGTGTCGCGTCCACCCGCCCAATAAACCCCATAATAACAAGGATTGACCAAGGAAATCGGGTTGTTTTGTGGTGAAAACCACCCACGACTGATATAGAAGGTTCTTTGACCCGACAAACACGCTTCTGTATCCTCGAAGTCGCCGTTTGGCACAAGGTTGTCTTGTGCTTGACTTTTTAGCAAACTAAAAACAAGCAAAAGTGTAAAGCCAATGTGTTTGTTCCGTTTCATTTATTGCTGTTTGTTGGTTATTGGATATTGGGGATGAGGCTGTCCATTTACTGAGTGGGTGGCGGTCCCTTGCGTTTCAAAACCAAGCTGTCGGCTGGGTATTGTGCTTTCAGGCTGTCCATTTGTGCTTTAGCCCAGTTGATAATGGTTTGGCGTTGTTCGTCTGTTAGTTTCGCATCTTGATGCAAGCCTAAATAAGTATATTCTGCCAAGGGCATCTCCTTTTTCTCAACTTGTTCAGCAATTTCATCAAACTTCTTATTCTGTACAGCTATAGGACGGGTGATAAAATTAGAAAAATTCAATTCCCGCTTGCCTTCGTCAACATGATGTGCTAACCACCAAGCAGAAGGCTGCACATTGGCATACCAAGGGTAGCGTGTGTTGTTGCTGTGACAGTCATAACAAGCCACTTTTAGGATGTCTTCTACGTTTTCAGGCACTTCATATCTTTTTGAAACGGCATTTAGTTGGTCATCCGATTGATTTTTTTCTGGACGAATGAACTGAATGATGACGAAAATGGCTAATAGCCCTAATAAAATCTTCTTTTTCATAAATTTAAGTTTGAATATTTAAAATATTGGTCAGACGTAAATCCCACCAATCGTTCGTTTTACATTATTTTTTTTGCCGTATTCAACCTGTCACTGACATTGTCCCAATCAATGATATTGAAAAGGGTATCCACAAAATCGGCTCTTTTGTTACGGTATTTGAGGTAATAGGCATGTTCCCAAACATCAATGACTAAAAGTGGAATAACGCCCCATTGAGTGAGTTTTTCATGGTTTTCGCATTGCAATATCGTTAGTTTTTGCGAATAAGGCTGATAACCCAAGATGCCCCAACCATTGCCATCCACATTTTTCGACGTAGCGGCGATGTAGCCCTTCAATTTGTCAAAACTTCCAAAATGGGTGTCAATGTCTTTCAATAAATCGCCTTTGGGTTCTGTTTTTTTATTCGTCAGGTTTGTCCAAAAAATGGTGTGCAAGATATGGCTTGAAAAGTGAAAACCCAGCTTTTTTGTCCAATAATCCACCGTTTCCATATTGTTTTCATCCATCGCTTTGCGAATCATCAACATGTCTTTATTTGCTGCTTTGACGGCACCACCATGATGAAAAGTGTAGTGTAAGTGAACCGTTTCTTCATCCATATAAGGTTCAAGAAAGTTCTCTTTGTAAGGCAGGAGTTGCAGCGCAAAGTTGCCTTTGTCGTCGGTCAATTTGTCAATGCCACTCCCTTCATTGGTTGCACCTAAGAAACTGTTTTTAGGTAAAATAGATGCGCCACCTATAATTAGGCTGTTTTGTAAAAATGTTTTTCTGTTCATAATAAATAGGTTTTAATGATGAAACCGAGTACTGCGGCAATTACAATAATATGTGGTTCTTGTACCTTTTTATATTTCGTTAAAATAAAAGCTGTGACCCCTGCAAAGGCAATTGGAATAAAATCAACGACCCCCTCAGTATTGACAAAGGTTCGGTAAGCAATAATAGCCACAGCACCCACTAAAGCACCGATAACGGAAGCGGTAATGCCGTCAACAAAGGCTTTTATAGATAGGTTTTTGGCGATTTTCTTGAAATACGGCGCAGGAATAACGGTCAAAAGGTAACAAGGGAGAAAAGTTGCTAATGCGGCAACGCACGCACCAGCCACCCCGCCCACCAAATACCCAATAAAGCCAACGGTTATCACAACAGGACCAGGCGTTATCATGGCTACGGCAACAGCATCTAAAAACTCCTTTTCGTTGAGCCACCCAAATTCATTGACAACGCCACCGTGCAAAAAAGGCACGATCGCCAAGCCACTACCAAAAACAAACGCACCTGCTTTTGTAAAAAACCAAGCAATATTCCAGAGTGTTTTTTCGTCCGTTGACCATAATATTGCAGGCAAAAATAAAAATAGAGACGTGACCTTACCGTTTTTCAACCAAGCAGGTGGTGCTTTGATAAACATATACAACAAACCAGCGGCAATGAATACCAAAACCTCTTCATTTTGTGTAATAACAGTCATTAAAAGCCCGACCCCATACAATGACCACAAAATCCAGTTCCTTTTAAAGGAATCTAGGTTTATCTGTCCTATTGATTTGATTGTTAATTTATAAGAACTGATAGCAATAATGCCGATGACTGCTGCGCCAACGCCATAAAAGATCGCTTGCATCCAGTGTAAACCACCATATTCTTTGTAAGCGATACCCAACGCCAAAACCATGAGAAAGGAAGGTAAAACGAAGGACACACCGACCAAAGTTGCACCCAAAACGCCATAATGCACAAAGCCCAGATAGATGCCCAACTGTGCCGCCATTGGTCCGGGCGACAATTGCGCCAAAGCCATGCCTTCTTTGTAGTCGTCTTCGGTAAACCAATGCCGCTTTTCGACCAAATCACGGTGCATATAACCAACCAAAGCCACAGGTCCGCCAAAACCCGCATAGCCTAAGTACAAAAAATATTTGACGATTGCCGAAAGGCTGTAACTTGGTTTTTTATCTTGTTCCATTGTTTCAAGTTGATTATAATGATAAAATGTGAGCGTAGAATATTCACCATTAAATTATTCACCATTAAATACGAGCTGATTGATTTGTGCATATTGCAACAGCAAAACCGTTTTAGCATCTTTTATTTCACCTGTTTTCACCATTTCTAAGGCGTTTTCAAAAGGTAATTCCAAAACATCAATGTCTTCTTCTTCGTGTTCCAAACCACCCCCCTCAGTAATTTTATGTTCTTGAGCGTATTCTGCAACAAAAAGATAGAGAATTTCAGTGACTGACCCGGGCGACATATATAACTCCAAAACCTTTTGAACATGAGTGACTTTATAGCCCGTTTCCTCCTCCGTCTCGCGGCGGATACAATCTTCGGGATTGTCGGTATCTAACAAGCCCGCACAGGCTTCTATCATCATACCTGTTTCGTTGCCGTTTATGTAAGTAGGCATACGAAATTGTTGGGTCAAAATGACTGTCTTTTGTTGTTTATTATAAAGCAGAATAGCGGCACCATTGCCTCGGTCATAAGCCTCACGGTGTTGGGTTTCCCACGTGCCGTTTTTCTTTTGATACTCATAAGAGATTTTGCGGAGTGTGTACCAGTTGTTTGAAAGAATGTGTTTTTCGATGTTTCTAACTCTTGGATTCATATTTGCTATTTTAAATTGAAGGACAAAATACGAACATTCACAGTCAACTGTTTGTTGTATTTGAAAAAAAAAGACAAATTGATTATATTTCAATTTATGATTGCTCTATCTTTGGGAATTCTTGAAAACAATAAAAAAGACAAATGAAAGACTATCGAGTAATACAAATTGAACGATTGATCATTGATGGCGATGCCAAAACAGCTCTGTTGCAGTTGTCCCAACTTTTTGAGCAATTCGAATCAGATTTAGCCAATGATGCGCTGCTTTATTTAGGACAATGGAACAGCTATGAGCGTGACGTGACGCAAGGCGTTATACAGAGAGGTGGCACAGAAGTCGCACGAATACAAAGGGCTACGCTTACCTTAAAGGACGAAGTGCAATCCATTCTGCTGAGTAAAGGTCAAGTGCAACCGCAACCACCTGCCAATCAAACCGCACCCAAAACGGCTGATAGATTTACTTATATTCTGGAAGACGATTTCGTGGACAATCGCAACGAATGGCTTGAACAACTACCCGAAGAAGTCAATAATGAAGTGACTGCCAAATTTTATTTTGAAAAAAATCAATACTTTATTGAAGGAACGGTCGAAGACAACAGCATGTATTATACAGGTTGTCTGTGCGTACTGGAACAAGACAAAGATTTTAAAATCGAAACAACCATCGAATGCCTGAACATTGAAGAAACGGGCTTTTTTGGATTAATGTGGGGCGGCAATGCTGAGATGTCAGGCTTTCATGCTTTTTCAATCAGTTCAACAGGTTCAGTTTGTATTGATACGAGTGATAATACAAAGGAAGAGTTCACGACACATCTTGGTTGGACTTTTTTTGCACCTGTCAACGAAGGCAAAGGCACGAATGTATTGACCATTGAAAATGATAAACAAAAACTCAAGTTTTATGTCAATGGAAAACTTGCCCACATTCAAGCCTTTTTACCTTTTTATGGCAATGTTATTGGCTATATCATTGCTAATAAAGCAAAACTCTGTATTAAAAACTTGAGGGTTGGGATTGCATAGGAGATAATATTTATGTTCGGGGAACTTCGAAGTTCCCCGAACATAGTACTCTAAGTAAAAATCATGTTTTGAAACTTACTTCATTTTTATCACTTCCGACCCTGCCAACAAATACGCGCCCGAACCAAACACTTCCCAACTGTCCGCACTAAAATTACGACGCGGGTCTGCGCCAATCGGTTGCACCCAACCATATCTGCCTTCGGGCGAAACGAGTGTGTTGATGCCTTTCCAAGCCTTTTTTACTGAGGGGGTGTATTTGGCTTTGTCCAAAAGCCCTGTATTGATACCCCAAGCCATAGCATAGCAGTAAAAACCTGAACCACTACCCTCTCCTCCTGGATAAGCCATGGGGTCGAGCAAACTGGCTCGCCAAAGCCCATCGGCTTGTTGGAGCGATTGCACTTTTTCTATCATGTCCTTGAACAATTGTTCATAAAAAGGACGTTTGGGATAGTTGGCTGGCAGTTCATTCAGCAAACGCACTAAACCCGCTACAACCCAACCGTTACCCCGACTCCAAAAGACTTTTTGACCATTGCCTTCGTGCTTGCCTTCGCCTTGTGCATTCAAAAGATAATTGTCATCGCGGTAGAAAAGATGTTCGCCTTTGTCATACAATAAATCATAACATTGCTGATAAAGCGAATCCGTTAAGGCGAAATAGGGGGGTGTGTTTAAATCTTTTCCCAACTTCGCCAAAGTCGGCGGTGCCATAAAAAGCGCATCACACCACCACCATGTTATGCCGTGTTTAGTCGCTTCGTTACCTTTGACCGTTTGCAGTTTTGCAATAGAATCCAGCGTTGCTTGAATCATACGTTTATCGTTTTTCAAACGATACAAGTCAATATAAGTCTGTGAAATCACAATATCGTCGGCATGATCGAAACGATTGTGCGGCAGCCAACGATTACGTTCACCCATTGCCATTAATGAATCTAAAACAGTTTGAGATTTCGTTGTTTCATAAGCGGCAACAACGCCCGTGTAGAATGCGCCGTTTGTCCAATCGGTTAATGTATGTTTGGGATTCTTCAATTGCCAATCAGTTACTTGAATCATTATGTTTTTGATGTAATTTTTATCAAAAACATCAAAAATAGGGTTTAAATACGTTGATAAAGGGCAGTTTTTGAGCGTTCTAACACTTTCGGAAACAATTTCGGCATTGAGCCTTGCGCCATCAAAGTCGGTATGTGTGTGGTCTTTTGGAAAGAACTGTTTCAGCACAGCCGCTTGTCCTATTTCCTCATAAGCGACCGCTACTTTTGTATTCAAATCAATAAAAAATGCGCCCTCTTGTTCGGCAATTTGTTGCGCCCACAATGCGTAAGAGTCATTTGAGCGTTTGACTTTTTTACCTTCTTTGTCCCAATCATTGCGCGGCACGAGGGAGCAAATAATGGGAATAGCCCCTTTTGCTTTGGCTTCTTTGACGTATTTCCGCATATACCAACCGTAAGTATAAACGGTCTCTTGCACTTTGCGAATTGGGTTGAAAATCTCTTTTGATTCGTCGCCAATACCTCTAATTGTGCCGCGCGCACGAGCCGTATCATCAAGTGCCGCAGGGTCATTGTGCCCAAATTGTATGATGACAAAATCACCTGCTTTTAGGTTTGTTAGGATTTTATCCCAACGCCCGTCCGTCAAGAAAGTACGACTGCTGCGTCCGCCGATTGCATGGTTTTGAATGCTTATTCGATTGGTATCAAAATGTGGTGCGATGACAGAACCCCAACCCCAAAGGCTGTCTGTACCTTTGCCACTGCCATTTTTGACGGTTGAATCACCGATGATATAAAGCGTAGGTTTTTCTAATGTGAAACGAAAAGCCATGAGTCCGCTGATAAGGAGTAAAAACCCGATGAAGGCATTATATTTTTTCATTTTGTTGTTATTTTGACGACAAAATACTGTTTTTTT
>JAYTMI010000831.1:0-3705 GCA_043728625.1 Saprospiraceae bacterium
GCCTAATCGGTTGATAAACCGCATCAAAACCCTTGTCGAATAGTCGGTACACAAAAGCCCCGGCACAACCAAAACAGGATGACCGTCTCCCCTCTTCTCAAAGTTGTAACGTTTCATAAAAAACCAACTGATAACGTATTCTATCAATGCACGTACCCACTCAGTAAAAAACCAAAAAAGGGACGGTCTTTTTATTTTTTCCATAAATGTATTATTTGATCTAAAATAAGTAGTTATGTTTTAAAAGATTAATGGCTATACGATTGACAAACAACCATATAGCCATACAACCATATAAAACTTCTAAACAACTTAATTATTAAACATATTTCTTAATCTTGTCGCAGTGTTCACCAATTGACCTTTAACGGTTTCAAGCGTTGAGAAGACAATCTCTTGTTGCCTTTCAGCCAATTTAAGACCGCCTTTGACAGCTTTATTGGCAACACTTTGCCATTTTTCGCCATTGACAATCACACCGTCAACCAATTTCTCTGCCGTTTCCAACGTAAATTCGTTGGCATTTTTAGCCACTTTCTTCAACGTTGCAACGCGTTCTGTGATGTTCACATTTTCAATAGCTTCAACAGCTATTTTGTTTGCGTTCGTTTGCATTTTTTTGCTGTTTGTTTTCACATCTTCCAACAAAACAGTTGCCGTTTCAACGATTTGACTGTTTACTTTCTTCGCCGTTTCTTTGATTTTGTTCATGTTTTCAGCAACATGTACTTTTTCAGACACTTCTTTTGCTGTTTTGGCGGCAATGGTTTTAACCGTTTCGCTGTTCGCCTTTACGTCTTTAACAATCTCTTTCGCTGCGTCTTTTACTTCTGTGTTGACTTTCTTCGCTGTTTTTTTGATTTTATCAGCACTCTTCGTCATATTCACTGATTTCACAGCTTCTTTAACGCTTTTGGTAGCAACCGCCGTCACTTCTTTACCGCTTGCCATGATATCGTTTGCGATGATTTCTACCGTTTCAACCACTTCGTTATTGATGGTTTTAGCAGTAGCTGCCAATTTGTCCATGCTTGTTGCTGTTGTTATGGTTTCTTCTTTTTTGCTGTTCTTATTTCCTTTATTTTCCATTTTTATATTTTTGTTAGAATATTAGACAATGATTATTTTTGATGATACTTATTTGTTGCGGATTAAAAACCCTGTTATACTGGTCTGAATACTGAGGGGGGTAATTTTGAAATTATTTTTTAGTCGTCGCTTTTTTAGACTTAACAGTTGCCTCCATTAATTCATCAATTGTCAAATCGCTTTCGATTTTAGCTTCTGCTTTTTTAGCTGTGTTGCCTACCAATTTATTAAATCGTTTGCGGTTAACCATGAATTGATTTTTCAATGTTTCCAAAGTTGTCAAAGTCGCTTCTTGTTGGATGGCGAACATTTTAACGCCTGTTTTCAATACTTTTTCGCCCAAGTCCTGCCATTTTTCAATGGATTTAACTGAATTGTCAATCAGTTCGTTAGAGGCTTTAAGCATTTCGGTATTCAAAACCGTTGCTTGATTTTTCAATGCTGTTGAGATAGACATGTTCTTATTTAAATTCTGCGTTGTCATTATTATATTTTTTTAATGATGTAAATGCTATTTTCTTAATTGATGCCACAAAGATAGGAGGAGCGAGTTACAGCCAAGTTACAGGAGAGTTACAGGTGGGAAAATGAGGTTTTTTTTTTGAAAATATTTTTTTTAGGCAACGAAAAAGTGCCCATCACAAACAAGGTGAAAGGCACTTCTAAAGAAAGGCGAAGTTCAACATAAGCTCTAAAATTTAAAAATTGTTTATTCGTATAAAATCATTTTCCATTTTTCACTTAATTAACCCAAACCGTTACGGGATCACTCGGTGCGCTCACCAATGTACCCATACCAACAGCCTTCATACGGTATGTTTTTTTGCTAAGTGCGATGCCAAAATAACTTAGGATAACAATAATTACCTTTGCCGGCAAAAATAAAAAAAAATGGGCAAGACACGGATACCGCACTTAAGCGATTCATCACTTAAAGAATTAGAGCAGTCGTATCGTCAAGGGCAAAGCCATGCTATACGACAAAGAAGTCATATAGTACTTCTGAAAAGTCAAGGACATAGCTCAAAATATATATCTGAATTACAAGGCTATCCAAAAAGTCAAGATACCATCAACAACTGGGTGACACGGTATGAAGAGTTAGGTCGGAAAAGACCTAAAGATTAATTTTAACCCACTTGAGTTTGTTCCTAAGTAATTTTGTCTGTGCACTTAACTACAAAAAGTTCAGTAAATCTTAAATTTTCTTTTCAAATCCTTAGAAATATAAATAGCAAAACGCACCAAGGTATCTCTATCTAATCTTTCAAAAAACGGAATCTCCAACAGCGTTTCCAAACCCGCATATTGTTGGATATAATCTCGCGTTGTCGCCACCTTTTCACCACTAAAAACAAGACCCAAAATCGGCACATTAGCCCCCCTCAGTATTTCGATGCTCAATAAGGTGTGGTTGATGCTGCCCAAATAATCCTGCGTCACCAAAACTACAGGCAAACCCAAATGTTTGACCAAATCCAAAACAACCAACCTATCCGATAGCGGAGACATGATGCCTCCTGCCGTTTCGACAATCAGCCCATTTTCAATCATCGGCAACTGCAAAGCATCCAAAGTTATTTCAGTATTATCAATTTTAGCTGCCGCATGAGGTGACATTGGCTCTGTCAATCTGTAGGCTTCGGGATGGATTTTACTGAGGGGGTTGCTGATATGATTTTTTATAAATAGACTGTCTGATGCATCGAGGTCGCCTGCTTGCACGGGTTTCCAATAATCGTAGTCCAATGCTTGGGTCATAATGGCAGAACATACCGTTTTTCCGATGCCTGTGTGTATGCCGACGATGATAAAATGTTTATGTGTCATATTTTAAAGTTTTATTTTTTGTCATTCTGAACGCAGTGAAAGAACCTGAATATCAATACTTTAGGTTCTTTCACTGCGTTACTAATGACGCACTGTGTTTGTAGGTGAGGAGCTTTATGTTCGGGGAACTTTAAAAGTTCCCCGAACATGGTACTCGAACCCCTTTACTGCATCATTCCGTTTTAGACGACACCGTTTAGGCGTTGGTTTTCCTCAGAATGACAAAAAAAAGAGTTTACAGCCGCAAACAATTGGTCAATTTGAGCAAAAGTGTGCGTACTGTGCAGACAAATACGAATACGTTCCGCCCCTTTTGGCACTGTCGGGGATAAAATGGCTTTGGCAAAAATACCGTTTTGTGATAGATGCCGCGCCAAGGAAACGACTTCTTGATTGTCCGCCAAACCGATACCCTGAATAGGCGACGCCGGATTGATAAGAAAATGACCTTTTAAATTGGTACATGACGATGATTTTTTTATAAAATAATCTATTAATTCAAATAGTTTGGTCCTATCTGCATGTGGTAATAAATCATAAGCATGTTGAATATACTGATATGCCTGCGGTGGCAAGGCGGTCGTAAAGATAAAGGAACGAGCATGATTTATCAAAAATTGACGTAATAAAGAACTACCTATAACCGCTGCGCCGTGAACACCTAAAGCCTTACCAAACGTATGCACCCGCGCCCAAACAGCCGATTCTAAGCCCATTTGAGTAACTAACCCTTCGCCTTTTTCTCCATAAATGCCTGTGGCATGTGCTTCGTCAACAATGAGAGCA
>JAYTMI010000832.1:0-1631 GCA_043728625.1 Saprospiraceae bacterium
TGGAAATCAGAAATATGCTCCTGCTTTGCAGTTATTGAACGAGCGATATAGGTGATAAGTGCGATTTTTGCCAAGTCTGATGTCTGAAATGATAAACCAATACCAGGTACAATAAGCCAACGAGAGGCATTGTTTATTTCTGGACCAATAGCTAATGTCAACATTAAAAGTGGAACGACGACGGCAAGCATATAAGGTGCCCAAACACTATATCTTTTGTAATTAAGTAGATAGGCAAAATACGTTAAAATTAAGCCAACACTCAATATGATGACCTGTTTCAGCAGATAAAACTCCGTATTACCACTGCGTTTTTGGAACGCCACCATGCTCGACGAGCTGTAAACGGCAAGTATAGAAAACAAAGCCAGTACGGCGACGATTGCCCATATAACACGGTCGCCTTTCAGTTCTGCGGCTGCACGATTGACGATTGACATGATTTTTTTGAATTTTGGTATTTTAAAATATAGGTTTCACGAAGTGTCAAAAGTAGATATTTTGAACGAAATGGGCGTTAATCAATCCTAAACTTTTTATTTTCTACACGTTTGCAGATAGAATAAGAAGATTCATCTATTTAAAGTAGGTGAAATTCACAATTTTTTGCAAAATTGTGGACTCAATACCGCTTTATACTGAGGGGTATGAAAATAACTTTTGAGAACTGAAAATTCACTCAATATGTACGTCTTACGCGAAAGTTTCAAGCAAGCCTTCCAACAATTAATGACCAATAAAATGCGGTCATTTTTATCGCTTTTGGGCGTTATGATAGGCATTTTTTGTATCATTGCTGTCAAATCTGCTGTTGATTCATTGGAGGACAATGTGCGCCGTAGCTTTTCTAAATTGGGCAATGACGTTATTTATATCTCCAAAATGCCTTGGAACGAAAACCCTGGAGAGAACTATTGGAAATATGCCCGTCGTCCTAATCCCAATTTTGCTGACTATAAGAATCTGTCTGAAAACTTACCGACGACTGCCAAGTCCGTTGTGTATTCTCTTTTTGTCAATACAACGACCTTAAAGCATCTGAAAAACAGTGTTGAAGGTGCTTATGGTGTAGCTGTAACAGAAGACTATGACAATTTCCACAGTATGGAATATGAATCTGGACGTTTTTTTTCTCCTCAAGAATATCATTCTGGCGCAAAACGAGTGGTCTTAGGTTATAAAGTTGCCAAAGAACTTTTTGGCGATGATGGAGATCCAATTGGGCGTGAAGTGAAGGTTTTTGGACGTGATATGGTTGTAGTCGGTGTTTTGAAAGAATCAGGAAAGGATTTGATAAAAATAATGAATTATGATAATGTGGCGATGATTTCATTTGAGTTAGCACGTTCCATTGTCAATGTCAAACCCAATCGTCTGTTTGCAGGCAATTTGCAAATTAAAGCGGGAGATGGCATTACGGAAGAGCGTCTCAAAGACGATATTATTGTCGCTATGCGTAAAACGCGCCATATCAAACCGAGTGAAAAAGAAAATTTTTCGATGAACTCCATGACGATGTTCACCGAACCGTTAGCCGTTGTTTTTGGTGCATTGAATGTTGTCGGCTTGATAATTGGCGGTTTTGCCTTGCTCGTAGGGATATTCAGCGTTGCCAATATCATGTTCGTATC
>JAYTMI010000833.1:0-3708 GCA_043728625.1 Saprospiraceae bacterium
GACTTGCCGACATCGTCTGGGCTGACGATTTGAGACGTAAAACGAATGCGAACAGGTTGTTCCCGTCCAATCGTTCCAGACGTATAAGCATAGATATAAGCCGCCATGCTTTTCGTCATTTTCTTAGCAGTTAGGTTTTTCTTGCACGCAGCAAAAGAGAGAGCCATCATGCCTAAAAGGCAGAGGCGAAGGAGAATGAGACGTGTTTTCATCATAAATACTTGATTATCAACGGACTGTGAAGAATTGTTTTGATATAGATTGCGTGCCCTCGTGTGGTGAGAATTAAGAGTGAAAGTTAGGGATGTTTGTGGGAAATAGCATAATTTTGTGGTAAATATTTTTAAAAAACAGAAAACTCATTCGATAAATCTGTGCTTTCATCAACATCTAAAAATAAATTCTAAATATGGAATTGAAGTTTGCGATAATAAAAGAGCCTGAATTAGTAGAAATAGACATAGACAATTTAGTAATGTTTCTAAATTCGGTTTGTGAAAATATTTCATTAGAGAATCAAAGTGGAAATAGTGAATATTATCTAAAAAGTCAAACTATTATATATCCAAAATCATTTGACAATTGAGGTGTTCTAATAAAGACGGACAGTTAACTAAGAGAGTTTGAATGATGCGATTGGCATCCAAGCCACCTCCGTTTTTTCACCATTTTCAGTTTTAAAAAAAGTATCGATGGCGTAAAATGGACTTGCTAATTGAATCTCATAGACAAAAACGAGTTCATGTTTAGGCATGCCTTCATATTCAAAAATGTTTTCTATGAAAGTTACGAAACCTTTAACTTTAATAGGGCAGTCAATTTCTTCGACAAATTCACGTTTTAAAGCAGTGGTTGCTGTTTCTTGAAACTCAATGCCACCGCCGAGTAAGCGATAAAAGGTTTCGTTTGTCACAGCATCATAGCCTTTTTCAACCAAAATCTCTTGGTTTCGATAGGCAAGACCGAGTACAATAGGTCGAATTTTTTGAATGGTCATATTGGAATATGTTTTTGATATTTTTTGAATCATTGTTTCTGAACACTTAACGTTAAAGAAAAGCATGAAAAGCTGGAAATCTATCTGTACATTATTATCTGTACTTTTTGTATCATCTCAATCCTTATCTGCTCAACAATCAGGATACGCATGTATTTATTCAGAAGGTCTTTGCGGCAGAACAGTCGCCAGAGGTGAACGACTCGACTGCAAGAAGTTAACAGCCGCACATCGGACGTTCAAATTTGGCACTCAAGTGCGTGTGACCAACCTTGATAATGATAAAAGTGTTGTCGTTACCATCAATGATAGGGGTCCATACAGCAAAAAGGACATTATTGATTTGACACCTGCTGCCGCTAAAAAAATTGGTCTAAGCTATGGTCTTGGACGAGTAAAGGTTAAAATACAAAAGGTTGTGGATTAATCTCACATCGGCATACGTGGCAACGGCGCAACATCTTGCCCTACAAAATCACTCTCTAAATATTTGAAAAAAGCAGCTGTCGCTATCATTCCTGCATTGTCCGTACAATATTGAAAACTGGGAATGTAGGTTTGCCACCCCTCAGTATGACCCGCTTTTGTCAAGGCTTCGCGCAAACCCGAATTGGCAGACACTCCGCCAGCGATAGCTACTTCTGTGATACCCGTTTCCTTTGCTGCCTTTTTGAGTTTTTTCATCAAAATAGAAATGATTCGGCTTTGAATAGACGCACAAATATCATTGAGGTTTTCTTCTATAAATTGCGGATTTTCCTTTTGTTTCTTTTGTAAAAAGTACAAAATAGCTGTTTTCAAACCACTGAAACTAAAATTCAATCCTTCGATATTCGGTTCTGTAAACTCAAATTTAGGTGTGCCTAATTTCGCCAACTTATCAATAATCGGTCCTGCGGGATAACCCAAACCTAATACTTTGCCCGATTTATCAAACGCTTCGCCTGCGGCATCGTCCGTCGTCTGTCCAAGCACTTCCATACTGAGGGGGGCATCCACACGCACAATTTGCGTATGTCCACCCGAAACAGTCAAGCATAAAAAAGGAAATTTAGGACGTGGAGCTTCTGCAAAATGCGCCAAAA
This sequence comes from Saprospiraceae bacterium, assembly GCA_043728625.1. GTDB lineage: Bacteria > Bacteroidota > Bacteroidia > Chitinophagales > Saprospiraceae > JAAFJT01. Next base: position 2,083 of record JAYTMI010000833.1, read on the forward strand.
CATGTGCACTCATGTGGTTCACCTCAATCATCGGCAGATCCAAAGACAAAGCAAAAGCCTTTGCAAATGATACACCGACCAACAACGATCCCATCAAACCCGGTCCACGAGTGAACGCCACAGCATCAATATCTTGTTTTGAAACACCTGCTTTTTTCAATGCCAAATCAACAGTTGGTACGATATTCACTTGATGCGCTCGTGAAGCCAATTCTGGCACAACGCCGCCATATTGCTCATGCACCGTTTGATTGGCGATACAATTGCTTAGAATTTCGGTATTTTCGCTTAAAAACGCTTGATTTTCTTCTGAAAACGTCCCCCTCAGTATAGCAGCCGACGTGTCGTCGCAAGAAGACTCGATGGCGAGAATCGTGACGATGTTTGGAATTTTAGTCTTAATAGTCAACATAAGTAGTTGATAGATGATAATGGATAGTGGAAAGTTATTTCAATAAATGGCACAAAAGGCGTGCTTTGGTAACTTCGGGAAGTGCAAAAGTATATCTTCATGGCGACAAACCGTTTAAGTATCAAGACAAAAAAATTTGTGACATGAGTGTCCGCAAATCAATGACATAAACTTTATAACAAAATGAAAAAGACTATTTTAATACTACTCCTTCTTTCAACAACCACTATGGCTTGTTCCAAAAAGAAAGTGGGCAAAATCACAGCAACTAAAATCGAAAAAGAATCTATAAGCAACCCTTCAAAAAGTGTTGTAGAACCTAAAAAAGAGATAGCATTACCTATTGAAAAAGAAGTGAAATTAATAGCCAAAATTAATCGAACATCTTGTTATGGCAAATGCCCTGTTTTTACGATTGAATTGTATGATAATGGTATGGTGAAATACAACGGCATTGCTTTTGTGGATAAAAAAGGGGCGTTTATAGCAACTGCCAATTCTGAATTTATGGCTAAGATTCAATCCAAAGCCTTATCTATCAACTACTTATCTTTTGAAAACAAATACCCAATTGCACCCGTTGTCATCGCCGATTTACCGACCACAACGACCTTTATCCGTATTGGTGAAGAAGGCAAACAGGTTTCTGACAATTTCGACGCACCGCGTGACTTGATTGATTTTGAGAATTGGTTGATACATCAATTTGATAAACTGGATTGGCATGCGGAATGATGTCAACGCACCCCCTCAGTAAAATTGGGCACTTTTTTAGTTTTTTAGATTATGCTGTTTTTAGTTTTTTGAATAAAACACTTATCTTTGTAAACAAACAATCCATTTTTAAAATCAAACGATAACGAACCAACTTGAGAAAACGAACATGATAAACGAATATTACCCTTATATTGCCACTCAACAAAATACGATTTTCTTTTTTGAAAGCAAAGGTAGTCAAGGTAGTATTGTCAAAGCTGTGGTGTTTGAATTGAATAAAACAGATAAGTGGAATTTAGGATTTGGTAACTTAACTGATGATTTTACGATTGATGATAAAATTTAAAACAAAGAGCAGTGGAAATGACGAATTCAGTATCTAAGTCTTCAACATTCGAAGAAATCATAGCAGACCCTTCGCTTGAACGTTTTCACAAAGCGGCGCAGTTTTTTAAAGAAAATGAAAATACAATCATTTTCCATGAAAAATTCATGAC
>JAYTMI010000834.1:0-7462 GCA_043728625.1 Saprospiraceae bacterium
TTCGAGTACCATGTTCGGGGAACTTTTAAAGTTCCCCGAACATAAAGTTCCTCTCCTACAAACGAAGCGCGTCATTAGTAACGAAGTGAAAGAATCTGATAATCAATCATTTAGATTCTTTCACTGCGTTCAGAATGACAAAAAGGACATTTTATTATTTTATGGTTACTCATTGCCCCCCCTCAGTATATTTCACTCCACCAAAATCTCATTATGCGGCAACGCATATTCATCTTTCAGCACACTGATCAAGATATAATCGCCTTTGCGACACTTCGATAAGACGGTGTTTATATCAATATTTTTGTACGTTTTATCTGAAAACGACAACAACGTCTTCGTTTCGCCATCTCGAATGGTAATTCTAAACGGAATTTTATCAACGGCTCGCCATTTGTCATTTTCAAAAACAGCGGTGCAGACGGTTAATTGCCCTGTGGTCGCTGTTTGCACCAGACATTTGCCTTTCGGCGAATAATCATCTACCACCATTTTTTGATTGATAAAAATAGCGGAACAATTGCTGAATTTGTTTTGTGCCATGCCGTTTGTGTTTAAAAATAGGAAGGCAATAACCGCAGCGAATAGATGTTTTTTAGTCATTTTTGATGTATTTAAAAGTGATTAACAGCCACCTGTACCCAGCAATTTCAATATTCTTTTAGCTCTCCAATCCTCCGACCGTGCAGGATTGATAATCAGCATATCTCCGGGCTTACTGAAAGAAAAAATGTCTGATAATTCAATTTTATAAAGAACTTTATTCAAAAACGGCATCTTTTTATCGGAAATGATTTCACCATTTCGGCGAATGGACACATAAAAAGGAATCGGTTTTGCGCCTTTTGATTCTGGGTCACCTTTGACAACCGACAATAAGCCAGAGCTGCTCAAATCGAATGAACCATAATCCAATAATTCACCATTGAGTAAAAGCGGATTGGCATAGAAAAGGGTACCCTCTCCGTTGTTTGTTCGCAAAAATTCATTATTTTGCTTCACTTCTTGCCGCATATCTTTGGTCAGATAGGGAGCTGTAAACCTGATTCTTGTCAAATAATCGGTATAAGATACCCCTCCTTGGGCATTAAGAACCTTAAAATTTAAGACAAATAATAAAAAGACGAACAGATACTTAGTTTTTGCTTGCATGATGAACAGTTTTAGTGATAAATAAATAAAAATCATTAAAACAAAGTTACATCCAAACCCCTCCGTATGCACCAAAAACAATGTAAAAGAGTGTAACGCAAATGTAAAACCTCTTTTTATCTGAAAACAATGCCCTAACTTTGAGGCTATGAGCAAAAAGATTAATCGGTATGTCATCATACCTGCCCTGTTTTTCTGTATTGGCGGCGGCACGTTATTCGCGTTTTTTGCACGCAACACATCAGATGTGCAACAACAGGAATTGTCAGAACGCATCAATTTAGCCTTACGGCGAACAGCCCATTTGTTGTTGAAACAAGCGGGTGACTCGACGACGACGATTGAACCCGTCAAACAGACAGCTGAGAATACCTATCAAGTTAGGCTTGAACACGCTTTCAACTACGACAGTTTGCCTTCATTTCTACAAAAAAGTTTTGATTTGTATAATATCACAAACAAATACGATGTACAAGTTCGGGATTGCAGTGAATATTTGCTGATTTTAGGCTATAAATCGGTTGATTTTACGGACAATAAAGACGTGCCGTGTGTTGGACGCAATCAAAACCACGATTGTTTGAACTTTTCAGTCGCTTTCAGCACCCCCTCAGTATTGGGGGTTGGTTATTGGGGATTAGGGATTGGTTTGGGCGGATTATTACTTTTAGGGATAGTTTATATTGGTTATTTCTACAATCGTTCTTTTTCTAAAAGGAACGTTTTGTCACCTACACATGAGGTAACCGATGGGGGAAATACAGATTTTGCTCACCTTATCTCCATTGGACAATCCATTTTTGATACCCATAATCAAACCATTTTGATAAATAATATTGAGCAAAAACTTACTTTTCAAGAATCGAAACTCCTTGAATTGTTTTGCACACATAAAAACGAATTGCTTGAACGAGATGCCATCCTCAAAGCTGTTTGGGGCGACGAAGGTGTGCTGATTACACGCAGTGTGGATGTATTTGTCTCCCGTTTGCGCAAAATTTTGAAACCCGATGACTCATTAAAAATCGCAAATGTGCATGGTCGGGGTTATCGGTTTGAAGTTGTTTAAGTCCCCCCCTCAGTATTTTTTGAGGAAAATGGATATTGAAACGCTTCGTTAAGATTAACTTTGCAAAAAAAAGAGCAACTAAAACAACAAAATATGATTGATCAAAAACCTGGATTATTTGGATTAGCCAACTCAAATCGTGATTTCGCTCAAAAAGATACTTGGGGTAAAAATCAATTTAATTCTTCTTTTCCTGCGGCATTAAGTGTTTATTTGAGTTCAAAGGGACTTGATAATGTCTATTTATACTTGAACAGTCAACTAAAAGTAGAGCAGGGTTATGTAACAACTGCTGAACTTTACGGTATATCGCCTTTTGCAGAAGATTTGTTCTATGCTTTTGAAAGCCCTTATATGCCGTACCTACAATTGCTGATAGGCAATATGCCAAGAGTTGATTTGGTAACACAAAGAAAAAGCGATGGGCAAGCATTACGACCTATCGAAATAAAATTGACGGCTTTACCTGATAATACGACCTGCGAATTGTCAGAAGACAAATTTGGTACTGAAATAGTCATTAGACCTGATACTATTGTTTATTTGGCGTGTAGTATTGTCCAAAATTTTAAAGATAATTCGCAACTTTTGAATGATTTAATAGGTGATGAATTTGATAAAATATCTGATTGGACAGATGGGCGTTCCGTTTGGACATATATCCCTAAAATGATACAGGCAATTGATAAAGTCATTCTTACTGTAATTCATAAACAGGAACCTCTTTTGATGCAACCGATTTGGAAAACAGAAGGCAAATCGCCTATTTTATCAAAAAACTGCCTTGATATTTTTGTTTGGTCTAACTTTGCTTTCGTTCAGTTGTTTTTAGATGTTGCAAGAGGTGAACTAAAAAGTGGCGAAAATAAAATAACGAGACAGGTACGGACGATTATTTGGCTTTTTAAAATGCTGTTAGATTTTTCAAGAAATGGGCAAATAAACCATACTAAGATTATAGATGAATTGTCATACAATACTAAAAATGACAAAGCATTTGCTGTGAGTGGGCGAATTACACATCCTTATATGACTTGTGATGAATTGACAACGCCGCGCATTACAAAAGATGAAATAAGAAATATTATTGTCGGTGGTGGACATAATCTGTTGAGTCCGGAAAGAAGATTTGATGCCATTATTTACAATTCACCCGAACTTTTTAAATAAAACCTAATACTATGCGAACTGTTGATTTGTTTTCTGGTTGTGGCGGTTTATCTCTTGGATTTCAAAATGCGGGTTTTGAAATCCAAGCGGCATTTGATAAATGGCAGCCTGCAATTCAGGTATATAGAGATAATTTTGACCATCCCATTTATGACTTTGACCTTTCTACAATGGAAAGTAAGGCATTTATTAAACAATTAAAGCCAGAAATAATCATTGGTGGCCCACCTTGCCAGGATTTTTCAAGTGCAGGTAAGCGTGACGAGACATTAGGGAGAGCTGATTTGACAATTTCATTTGCCGAAATCATCAATTATTGTCAGCCAGAATGGTTTGTCATGGAGAATGTGGGGAGAATTATAAAAAGTCGCATATTAAAAGAAGCCATCAATATATTTAAGTCAGCCGGTTATGGTCTATCTTATGATGTTTTAGATGCCCGTTATTGTGGTGTACCTCAATCGAGAAAACGTTTCTTTTTAATTGGTCATAAAAATTCAAAGGATAACTTTTTAAATCCTTATTTTCTGAAAAATCAAACAAAGAAGCCCCTGACCTTACACGACTACTTTGGCGATTCTTTTGGCATTGAGCATTATTATAGACATCCACGTAGTTATGCAAGGAGAGGAATATTCAGTATTTATGAACCAAGCCCAACCATAAGAGGTGTAAATAGACCCGTGCCTAATGGTTATCCAGGACATTCTGGCGACCCTGTTACGATATCAGAAAATATAAGACCTTTAACAACAAAAGAAAGAAGTAAAATACAGACTTTCCCAAATGATTTTGTCTTTAATGGCAGTAAAACGGATACTGAACAAATCATTGGCAATGCAGTGCCTGTTAAATTGGGTGAATTTGTCGCTAATTGTATCAATCAATATATTAATGAGAGACATAAAAATTTCAATACCTACAAAGGGCAATTGGAACTTGAATATGTCTAATGAATATTTGTCGTATGCTGAATATCAGAAAAGCCATTCCAGAAGATGCAGACCCCATTTGGGACATCATCAAAGCCGTTATCGCACAAGGCGATACTTATACTTTTGACCCAAATTCAACCAAAGAAGACATGTTGTCTTATTGGATGAATCCCGATAAACACACTTATGTCGCAGAAATATATAAAGACATCGTCGGCACATTTATCATCAAAGACAATCAACCAGGTCTCGGTTCGCACATTGCTAATGCGGGTTATATGACACACCCCTCAGTATTTGGGCAAGGTATCGGTCGCAAAATGTGCCAATTTTCTTTGGTAGAAGCCAAACGGTTGGGTTATTCAGCCATGCAATTTAATATTGTCATAAAAAGCAATGTCCACGCCGTAAAATTGTGGCAATCAATGGGTTTTGATATTATTGGCGAGATACCTGATGCGTTTCAACATCAGACTTTGGGCTTGACGAATGCGTATATTATGTATCGGAAATTGTGAAATATTGTCGTTTGATGCCCCCCTCAGTATAAAAGCCCTAAAAACCTTATCTACAACACTTTATGTTCCTTCATACCTTTCAAATAAGCCACAATCTCCTGCAATTGGGCATCTGTTAAGCCTATTACGGCAGGCATGTGACTGTTAAAACGGAATGACGTGGGCGACTTCACAAATGCAATGATGTTTTCTTCTGTCCAATATTCTGTAATGTTTTTCGGTGCATTGAGTTCTGGTCCCATCGAACCGCCCACTCTGTTAATGGCGTGACATCTCAAACAATTATTGCGAAAAAGCATAAAACCTTTGGCCAAATTCGCATTGTCATAAGGATAAATCGCTTTATATTCAGTTGCTGCCGCTTTCAAACGAATACCCACCAATCCGTAGGGCCACATATACGTGTGGTCTTCTTTTTTAACATTTGTCCACGACACATAATAAGGTGTAAATGTTGCGGCAATAGAATCTGCCCAAGCGTTTTTTTGCGAAACATCTTTATAAACAATATAGCCCATTTTGTTTGCCATGACTTTCGACATATCCATCACAGGCTTGTAACCATCTTTACATTCAAAAATGACCAAAGCACTTGACGTATCGAATGCATTCGCCACGACAATGGAATCAATGAATGATGTCAATGCATAGCCTTTAAATGTTTTAGAGGTTTTAAAGAACGCATCGTAAACCACCGTGACGGTTTCTGATTTTTTAGGATGTTTTTTTAGTTCTTTCTCCAAATCAATATAGATTTCAGGACTTTGCGTCGAATCAATGGCACTGGACATCGCCCCCTTTTGCATTTGTTCATTTTGCTCACACGCATAAGTGCTCATGCAGAGTCCTAAAAAGCAGAGATTATAAGCGATTACCAATGGAAATGAACGATTCGTGGATTTTTTATGCATTGTTGATTGTATCTTGTTGTTAATATTTTAAGCAAAATGGATTAAAAAATAAGGTCGCCCTATTGAGAAAGCCAATATCTAAAATAATCATAAGACTACGGCTTATTACCCCCCTCAGTATAAAAGTATTTTTTGTAAAAATATTCGTACTATTTTTGCCGTAATAAAAACCATTTCACAACATCATGCCTATTGTTTTCAAAAACGAAGGTACTATCAACCGTTAAACATGAAAAAGACCATACAACTGCATATCATTTTAGAGAACCCACCCGAAGGTGTTCTCTTTGGCTTACAAAAAGGCAAAGGCACGCGCTATGAAACCATTCAAAAACAAATATCTGTCGCACAGGATTTGCATTTTAACTTGACGGCAGAAGTAAAAGCCGACGTGGATGGCGCACTCGATTTTTTTGGCGAAAGTATTCACGGTGCGCGGAATGGTCGTTTTATTTATATCAATATTGGTACTTCTGCGGGACAAATAGATTCCTGCTGGAGTCGTCGTTTAAAAATTCCGTTGAGCGGTATTACGTGGGCAATACTTGATAAAATAGGTGAAAATGCGCCTTTTATCCTTGAAACAAAGGTCAATGGACGCGGTAAAGATGGTAGCCCGAATTGTGCGACGGTAAAACCTTTTGGTGGGTGGTTTGTAAAAAAAGGAGCCTGATAAATAACAATTTCAACTAAACAAAGCAGCGTATGTATGGTATTATCGGCATGTTAGTCATTGCTTTATTAGCAAAATGGTCGTATAGAATGATGTATATTTCTAAAAATGACTTTTGGGGCAGTATAGAAATGCAAGAGTTTCAAGGCTATGATTCCCCTGTTTTTGATGTTACGAGAGAAGTGCGGATATGGCGGCGCACCTTTAAATGGCGTGTGCTGTTAGAAATTGAACCGTTGATTTATGACCCGAAGCCAACACATTTTCAAAAGACGTTCTACTTAAAAGTCGTTGAACAATTTGATGCACTTTTTATACAATCCATGCCTGCCATCCATGAATCTTATGGCGAAGTGAAACAATCCATCGCACAATACAAGGAAAATGTACAACCGCTTTTAATGATTGTGCCGTTGAATGAGGAAACTGAATGGCGCATTTATTGTGCAACACCCGACAATTTGGCGTTTATTCTATATTTTAAAGGATTGACTTTTGAACGTGTGACAAAATTTGATGTCGCTGCCATGAGTAAACCAAAGGAAATGAGTAAAGAATGACTCCCTCGGTAATTTATTGATATTCAATGCCTTATAAGTCAGTTGCCTTAGTTATTTATCGAAAGCTGTCAAAACCCTTTTCACCATACCGTCCAAAGATTTATTGTCAATCCAACGGACAACCATGACCAAATCATGTTCTGAATCTACATAAACCATATTCGTTCCGTTGCCAATATGACAAAAACTACTGAGGGGGGCAGAAGGTAAATATTTATGGTCGGTATTCAGGAAGTAATTCATGTAACCATACGTTGGTTGAGAGGAAGTCGGCGTGGTCGCTTGCTTAATCCATTGTTCAGAAATCACTTGCTTGCCATTCCAATTGCCTTTATTTAAGGTCAAAAGACCAAAACGTGCCATATCGTAGGCATTTATAATCATGCCGCCGCCCCAATGTCCGCCGCCACTGACAGATTGCACAGGCTGACCGTCTAAGACAATCCAAGAATTGCGATAACCCGTCCAACGCCA
>JAYTMI010000835.1:0-4796 GCA_043728625.1 Saprospiraceae bacterium
TTCGAGTACCATGTTCGGGGAACTTTAAAAGTTCCCCGAACATAAAGTTCCTCTCCTACAAACGAAGCGCGTCATTAGTAACGCAGTGAAAGAATCTGAAAATATCCATACAGATTCTTTCACTTCGTTACTAATGACAAAAAATATGACTGCCTTAGATTTTTTTTCAACAAATCCATTTAGATGACTACACAAAATCTGCAACGGCTCATTCTTTCTATCGTCATCGTCCCCCTCAGTATTTGGCTGACTTGGCGGGGCTTTCATAATGAAAAAGACCCGCTTTGGCAGGAGTTTGGCGAGTAATCAGCTCAATTCTGAATAATAATTTTCTTTGTAAAATGTTGATTTTCAATATTTAACGAAACAAAGTAAAGCCCATTAGCGAGACCCTCTATGGGCAACTCAACGACCCCCTCAGTATAAATAGCCTTTTGGGTTACAATTCTCCCGAGGGCATCAAACAGTTTAATGTTTTTTGAACTGCCACTATTCCAGTTTTTGATGGCAACACTCAGAACTGTGTGTGCGGGATTAGGATAGGCTTCAAAAGTGGGTTTCTTAATATCGATCACAGCGACAGGGTCGCAGACATTATTATTCATCAGCCCTGAACGAAAGCCAGTCAAGGTAGCCCACATCCGTGTTTTTTGTCCATTCGTAAAAAAAGACATACAATCGTCGTTTGTATAGTCCATATAATTGCGGAAATAATCTAAGGAATTGCTACAAGATTTCAACAAATCAGTCGGGCAACCATCGTGCGGCTCTGCTTGACGTGGCGTATCGTCAACGTCATCGTCGTCAATGCAAGTGGTGTCGCTGCCCCAAATATGCAAAAGGTTGAAATAATGACCTATTTCATGCACCGCAATACGTCCATTTTGACGACCATCTCTCAAGCTACCAACCGTACCAAACGCCCTATAATCAACCACAATACCATCTTCTTTTGGTCGTATTAAGGCTTTTGCAGGCGACGAAGCGACACCGAGAAAGCCATTGCTGAAGGCACAAACCCAGATATTGAGATATTTTTGAGGATTCCATGCATTTGAACCGCCTTGCGCTGTATAAAAAACGCGACGACTAACGGTATCGAAATAGGAAGAACCGATATTGATGAAATTCGTCTGTCGGCGCTCAATACCTGTCGTAGTGTTGTTATTGGTATCCCGCTTGGCGAGGCAAAATTCTAGCTCACAATCAACGGCAAACCGTGAAAAAACAGGGTTTACAGTATTTTGTTTTCTGAAATCACGGTTCAAAGCAACTATCTGTGACTGAATTTGTGCGTCCGAAATATTTTCGAAAGCATTTTCCCAAACGACATGAACGACAACAGGAATGCGCACGACGGCTCGTTGCTGAATATTATTTTGAAAAGATTGATGGACATACCCCTCAGTATAGCTCTCAATATCCTCGTTGCGAAGGGATTTGAAATCACATATTTGGGAGAAAATGGAAAGCGGGAAAACTAAAATGAGAAAATATGCAATGTGTAAGCGTCTCATTTTGATTGTTTAAAAGTGAGCGTAGTGAATTTTTCTGGACAAATGTAATGAAATAATATTTAGACATCAAGTGTAAGGTGAGATTTCTATTTTAGGTTGAAACTAAAATAGCGGCATAAATATTTAAATAAAAAAGAATATTTATTTTACATTTTAAAAAAGGATTATATATTTGTTGCAGTTTTCTCATAGTATGTTTGTTTTTTTTCCTGCACGAGGTTACCTCCTTTGTGCAGGATTTTTTATTTATGACCGTATTCTAAATGAAAACAACCGTTCCGTAATGAATGTTTTCCTTTTTCGAAAATGGCAACTTTCGATAACTGATTTGGTTTTACCTTTGGACTATAAGTTTTCTCATAGTATGTTTACCTAGTCTTCCTGTGCCTTCCTCCTTTGGTACAGGATTTTTTTTTGTACCTACATTGAATTAATTAATTATTACATACAAAAACTTTGCCCATTTTCTTTTTTTACTCACCTCTGAGGGATATTAAACGTGTTAGTTGAAAATAAATTGACCGTTTTCTAATAAAATCATACCGTTTGCCCAAAAAATCGTACCATTTAAAAAAGAATATTTTTCGTCTCAAAAAAAAATGTTTATTTTGCATCTAAGTTTTCTCATAGTATGTTACTTTGTTGAGTTCCTGCATCTCGGTTTACGAGTTGCAGGAATTTTTTTTTGCTCCAAAGAGTTGCCCATTTTGTGATTATTACCTTTTCTATCCATTCTAACTCACAGCATTTTTTTCATAATACTACCTTATTCTAAATAAAATAGACCGCTTGCTGTTTATTTTCGCACAAGAATTAAAAATAGTTTCATATATAAATATAATTATTTAATTTTGCTCCGTGTAGTTTTCTCATAGTATGTTTACTTCTCCTACATCTTACCCCCTTAGATGTAGGAGTTTTTTTTTGCCTTATTTTGACCACATATTCCCTTGTGTGAAAAACGATAAGCCAAATAAATTTTTCAAATCTTAGATATTCTCTTTAATTTGTAGAATTATCCAAAATATTAAAAATTCAAAAAGTCTTTAAATGAAAAAATTATTTAATTTTCTACTATTAGTAGCGACTGTTTTAACAGTGTCCTCTTGTTTTGAAATTACTGAGGAAGTGACGGTCAACAAGAACGGGTCGGGCAATTATATCAGTACGATTGATGCGAGTAAACTATCGGAACAAATGCAAATGTTAGCAGCATTTGATACGACGGGCGAAATGGTGCCAAAACTCAAATATTCGCTGGACTCTACTTTTTCGGAAACATTCAAAAAATATGCAAAAATCAAAGGTATATCAAATGTTAACGTTGACACATCGAAGCCCTATATATACAAGGTGAGTATGGATTTCAAAGATATGGATGTACTTAATGAAGTTGTAAATTTAGATAAGAAAGGGGCTGATAGACAAAATCTTTACGCTTGGAAAAAAGGGCAACTTTCGCGTAAAGACTTTGCTTTGAACCTTGACGACATGAAAATGGAGGATGATTCGCAAAAAGAAATGGCTAAATCTATGTTGGAAGGCATGAAATATACCATTATTTTTAATTTGCCTGGAAAGGTCAAAAAGTCCACTAATAAAGAAGCAATAATTGGTGATAACAAAAAGACGGTAACATTGGCTTGTAGCTTACTTGATGTGATGGACAAAAAAGTCAGTTTGGGTAATGAAGTTAATTATAAATAGTGTCATTGTTTAAGCAAAACAAATCCGCAACTCGTTTGACAAGTTGCGGATTTTTTTGATCTGAAAAAACGGAACCCGTTTTTAGCGAAAATTCGTTTTAAATTTCCTACATTTATCCGTTTTTCACACCCCTCAGTATTAAAAGCATTCTTTCAAGTTTTTTTGAATCTTATTCGAGAAGGCTAAAACAAAACAATATGAAACTAACCAAATTACTTCTGTCGTTCTTAGCGACCATTGCTTTAACGTGGTTTCTCAATACGCCACAAAATATAAAAGGTGCACCAATTCCTGCTCTCGGCAGCTTATTTAGTCCTTTTCAAGGTTTTTGGCACAATGCCAAACCGCTCGATGAAATACCAGGGAATCAGCAAGCTCAAGGGCTGAAAAGCAATGTTAAAGTTGTTTACGACGACCGCATGGTGCCGCATGTTTTTGCTGAAAACATAGAAGATGCTTTTTTTGTACAAGGCAACTTACATGCACAAAACCGCTTATGGGAAATGGATTTTATTACGCGTGCTGCGGGCGGGCGACTGTCTGAAATTCTCGGAGATAGACCAATTCGTGTCGGTTTATCAACGGTTGATGTTGATAAGCTGCAACGGCGGCGCGGTATTACTTTGGGTGCTGAAAAAACAGTGCAAGAATGGCAAGGCGAGCCAGAAACTTGGGCAATGGTTAACGCTTACTGCATGGGCGCGAATTCGTTTATAGGTAACTTAGACCCAAGAGATTATCCGATTGAATATAAAATTTTAGGTGCAAAACCTGAATTGTGGACACCGATGCGTATGTCACTATTGGCAGCCTATATGGCAATGGACTTGGCTCTCGCCGAAAACGATGTGCAAGCGACTAACGCAAAAATTTTGTTCGGTAACGATTTTAATTTTATTTATCCTGAATCTTTCCCTGAACAACAACCTGTTGTGCCGTCTGGCACGTCGTTTAAGTCAGCATCATCGGTAAAAGGAGCGACTTCGGCTGTTTCAGACAACAAAACGAGCCCCCTCAGTATGATTGGCTTTCCAAGCCTTTATGATGATTTGAAACCCGATGAAGGCAATGGGTCAAATAACTGGGTGGTCGGTCCTTCAAAAACAAAAAACAAAAACCCAATTTTATGTGGCGACCCGCATTTGGGGCTAAAAATGCCTTCAATTTGGTACGAAATGCAAATTTCAACACCGGATATGAATGCTTATGGTGTTTCAATACCGGGCTTACCTGCTATCATCATCGGATTTAATGATGACATTGCTTGGACGCAAACCAACGTTGGGCATGATGTTGCGGATTGGTACGCCATGAAGTGGACGAATCCCTCACGTACAGAATATATGTACGACGGAACAACTAAAAAAGTAGAACTGCGTGTTGAAGATATCATCGTCAAAGGCGTTGGTACTATCAAAGACACCGTGAAATATTCTGTTTGGGGACCCCTTGTTTATGACAACGATACGATGCCTGCGGCAAATATGGCTTTCCATTGGTTGGCGAATGATGTACTGAAGTCGAGCATTAAATCATTTGTTATGCTCAATAGAGCAAAAAATTATGATGACT
>JAYTMI010000836.1:0-9137 GCA_043728625.1 Saprospiraceae bacterium
CACCAATTGATTGCGCACATTGTACTGCATATTGACAGCCGCAATATCGGGCAGTTTTTTCTGAATCATATTGTCATTCACGTCATAAAGATAGGAATAATCCAAATCATTTGTGTACCACCATTCCTGCCAAGCACCACGCGGGGTAAAGACTTTATTCATACGGTCTTTATCGTCAAAACTGTAAATCATGTAGTGACCACCCGCCACATTATTTTGGACATTGACGGTGAAGGCTTTGCGTCCTTTTCTGTCTGTGTATGTTTTCAGAACACGTCCATCTGGGTCAGTTCGGGTCACTTTGTTCAACGTATTGGCAGGATAAGTTGCATTTGCTGTCATATCATAAGCTTCGCCCGCCGCATTTGTGCCGTACTCTGTATAGGACGCTTGCCAATTCGGCGGTGTTGTTTTCCAAATTCTACTGAGGGGGGATGCCTCGTATTCCATTTTTGAAAACGGTTGATTTGTGGGTAACGTTGCCACAAACGCACCTGTCGTATTTGCACTTTCAAACGGGTCATACTTTTTGTATTCTCGTCCTTGATTGTCGTATTCAATGACAGACACGACATCTTTTAGGTCGGGCGAATTGGCAACTGCCACGTTCTGCACAGGGCGACCGAGACCGTCGAGATATTGACGCACCGTTTTATAAGTGGTGTTATTGCTCAAAGTCCCTCCAATTGAGGCAGAAAAAGTTGTTTTTGTTTCGACCCAGCTTCTGTTTGATTGGGCTGCATCCTTATACATATACGTGTAATCTGTCGTTGCTGCCCCATTGCGTGCAACGGCTTGTTTCAAACGCAATAAATGGTCATACGTGTAGGTAACAAATTGCCCGTCTTTATCTGTTATTTTCTGAACAAGTTTGGTGTTTGGGAAATAGTCATACGTCCAAGTAAAACCTTTGAATTGGCGTGTTTTTATCAAACCATTGGTTTCCCATGTGTATAATTCGGTTGCATCGGGTGCCGTTACATTTTCCCAAGAGCGTAGGTTTATACTGAGGGGTTTGGCGCGTGCCATATCGTATTGAGTAATCGTGGCTTCCCATTGCCAACCACTGTTTGTACCGAATACTTGTGCTGTACCCGCCGCATCCCAAGTCATTTTATATTTGGAGAATTGAAAAGGGTATGGAAAAGTATTAACCGTTGTGTTCCAATTGGGTAAACCCGTTGTCTTATCATATAACGTATAGAGTGTTCTTACACCATTTACCTGTACACTGCCGACCGTTGAAATGACTTCAACAGGGTTGGAGATTATATTGAGCAGTCTCATTTGCATGGCAGTGAGGTCTCCATTGTAATCGGCGTGTGTGATATACTTATTAGTCGTGACCGTGGTTTTATCATCGCTGTTTGTCATAGCTGTTGTCAACGGAAACAAAGGTTGTGTTGGGTCTGTGCTGTAAGTGTATGTCGTTGTGGTTGGCATATTGTCCACTGTTTCCGTGACGGATTGTAGGCGGTATGGCAACGTTATCATTTGATAATCATTGTGAAAATCGGCTGTTAAACTACCTCCTGCACATTCACCATTGCCCGTAAAAGAATGTCTTACTACTTTTCGGATTTTTCCAATATTGGCACTTGCTGTTTCTAAATACGGCTGATTCGCTGTTTCTTTTAGCATTACGCCTGAATTTGAAATAATTTTAAGGTTTTTTATTTGACCATTAGAAACAACTGGATAGGCTGGTGGATAAGGATAACCTGTCGGCGGAGACGTATAGTTGTTATTAACATTGCTGTAATAAGGGTAAACCGAATCTACGCTAAAATTATACAGTTTTGTACCATTTCCAACGTTCAGCCCATTACCACTTTGGGTTTCTTTGACATAATTATAGCCAATATGGTTGCCTTCAAACGAATAAAGAGGGACAATACTTTCGTCAATAAAACTGGTTAATGCAGTACCTCCTGGCACACAATTTCCAGAATTGACATTAAAACCTTGAACCTCAAATAGGTAGTTCGGTTTTCTTAGTAACTTCCCACTTGACTGCCCAACAGCATTAATATTGTCATAATTGTACTGTTTTAGAATGTCGTTTACTGCTGAAACACCATCATTGGTTTTAATTTCTTTAACTCTTAAACCGCCCACGAGTTTATTTGATGCGACCCACGGTTGATTTGTTATTTCAAAAGTTGTATAAGAATTTGTTGCGTCAATTTCAAAATAATAGTTTGTTCCTGCTTGAAAGCTACCTATGCTGCTTAACGAAAGAGGTGTACCGCCCGATGAATAAGGCGCACCATTATACAAAGTAAAACCATAAGAACCGACATATTGCCAATTTGAAGCATTATAGACATAGATATATCCACTTGGCTCATAAGCTGATGTACCCGAGCAAGTTGAACTAAAATTAGGCATCGCTGTTACTTGCAGCTTAAATTTACCTGTTGCAATGTCTTCTGTTGTGGGCGTATAGTAAGCATAGTTATAAGTAAAACCACAACAGGCTGAGTTCAAAGGATTAGAACAATTTTGGAGGCTAAATACTTGTGTTGGACTTGATTGTGCCGTTACAGGAACCGTATTCGCTTCAAAAGTAAAAGTTGTTTTGCCACCTGTCGGGAAAGTAATATCTGTTAAAACGCCTTTTTTCATTTCGGTTTCATTGGTTTCTCGGTTGGCAGTGCCATATGTTCCATAAAACATAGATGCTGTAGGCGGAACGTTAACAATATTTGTTTCATTTGCTATTGCGCCATTATAAAAACCCCAATGATCAATAGCTTTATTGAGGCGATGTGCCAAAAAACTACCATTATAGGTAAAAGTGTACGGTGGATTCGCAATAACATTGTCACAACTTTTCTGGGTTAATGATTCCAACCTCAATTTTTTGGTAATACTGTTTGTTGCAGAAAACGAACTTACACTTGTTGGGTCTTGAAAATAGGTATATGCAAATTCAAATTTTTGGCATTTGTCGCCTGTATTTATTTCGATTCTATCAAGCGATTTTGCTGTACCTCCGCCATATAAATTATCTGGGTCTAAGTCTTGTCTGGTATTTGAAGAAATCAAATTTATTGTTTCTGTACTACTCGTTATGTTAACAAGTTTTTTTCCATTCATCGTATAAAGTGTTGTTTTATGGTACGCATCTCCAGCCGTACTTGCATAATCATAAGTTGGAAGAGTACCCGAACCAGTCGTTATATTGTATTTGACAGATGCCCCACTCAAATAACTGTACCCTTCACTAATATAAGTCAAATCTATTTTATATTTTTTATCCGAAGTTTCTACCCTTACCAAATACCAACTTGATACAAATTGCTGTGACGTTTGATAACCAATCGTTGTTTTTTCAACAGCATCAACCATAACGCCTGACGCATTTAATACTCGACCAAAAACATAGCGTGTTCCATCGGGAGCGATAATTGTAAAGCCTAATAAAGCACCATCAATTTCTAATTTTAAGTCCTGTTTAGGAATAAACTGAGCATTGTGATTTTTGTCTATGTAGAATTTTCCTGTATAGCCACCTACATTAAAAGAGAATAAATCGGGTTCGCCATCAATAGCACTATTGGCAATATCTGCATTTAATGCACCATTAGCAACAACATTTGCTGCCCCAGTTGATTGATTTATCTGATTAATTCTCGTCTCTAAAAGGGTCGCGGTATTGAAATAGCCATTGCCATCTTCATCTTTTATACCTTGAACAGTACGACTGATAATCCCGCCCGCGTTCAACGACCATCCCGCACCCACCCAAGAAGCCATTTCCGCCACTTTAATACCCGAAGCATGGTAACTAATACCAATAGGCATACTGAGGGGTCCTTCTTGAACAGTATAAATCGGAATAGAAATATCGGGTACACCTGTGAAGTTGCCCACGCTGTAATCGCCATATTTGCCCAAAGCCGCCGCATTAGGCGCGGGCATAGAAACATCTTTTGTATAATTATTGACAGGTTGAGCTATCGTTTTGCTAAAAAGGCAGAGTACAAACGCAAGCGTAAAAGCGTGAAGCGTGAAGCGTGAAGCGTGAAGCGTGAAGCGTGAAGCGTGAAGCGTGAAGCTAACATAAATGTTTGATTTTAGAGTTTGGTGAAATAACGTTTGTTGCGGAAATGAAAAAAAACATTTCAACTGGCGATTAAAATAGGGATATCCAATTTGTTATTGACCTGCTTGCAAACATTGTTTTGTCATTACAGGGACAAACATAAAAACATTGTTTTGAATGACCTATTACATTTTTTGGCGTTATTCGGAAGAAATTTTTTTTCAAAAAATAATATCAATGACTTTAAAGGTGGTTTTCCACTCATTCTCATTTAAAAACCTATTGTTTTTTCCGTTTCCGCTTCAAAAATTTATTACAGTTTTTTGCTGTTTTAGAAAAAAACACAGATTTTTAAAATTTTTCAGCCCTTTTTTAAAAATTCCGAACAATTAAACCTCAAACCAGTCTTGGTTTCGGTCAAACCAGTCTTAGTTTCATCCAAACCAGTCTTGGTTTCGGTCAAACCAGTCTTAGTTTCGGTCAAACCAGTCTTAGTTTTGTTCAAACCAGTCTTAGTTTCGGTCAAACCAGTCTTGGTTTAATCCAAACCAGTCTTGGTTTAATCCAAACCAGTCTTGGTTTCATCCAAATCAGTCTTGGTTTTGGGCAAATCAGTCTTGGTTTTGGACAAATCAGTCTTGGTTTTGGGCATTTTTTGGAAAATATGAGATGAATTTTGCGCTAACGTGAAAATATACTGAGGGGTAAAGGGCTTTCTTATGAAAAAGTCGCATAAAAAAGAAACATAAAATCGAATAATATTTATAAATATTAAATTTGGCTTAATTTTTGATAAAAGTTTTATACACGTATATTTTATTTTTATCATTTTTTTAAATAAATTTAATATGGGACATAAAGTTTCTCGGGGTTTCAAATCCTATACGGATGCTAAAATAGTAACATTCGCTAGCACCATTTATGAACGGATGTCTTCTGACAACCAATACATAACTTTAAAACCGTTTGTTGATGACGTCAAAGTTAAAAAGGATGCATTGGTTACAGGTATTGCCCTTGCTGTTCGGAAAGACCAAGACCGAAGAGATGAGAAAAATGCTTTTAAAATAGCACTCATCAATCTTTTGGATAAAATTGCGCATAAAATTGAGGATTTAGTAGAAGAGCGAGAGAACAATTCTCGGGTTATAACGGATGCGGGTTTTGAAGTGCGCAACACAACCAAAAAAGAAAAAGAACCCGTAACAGAATTGGATATGCCTGTTTTCATTGCCAAGGACGTTGATAAGAAAGCAGGTTGGGCAAGCCTTACATGGGGAAAAGTACTTCATGCACTCACTTATGCCATCCGACACAGAAAGAAATCAGAAACAGTTTGGCAAAACGGTAATTACAATGATAAAGGTGAATTTACTTTTACCAATCTCGAACCAGACAATGTTTATGAGTTTGAGATTTGTGCCTTAGGTCCTGACGGTATTTCCAGTGGCTGGACGGGAGCGACACCTATTTATGTGTCTTAATGGTGAATGGTAAATAAACAAAACTGCCACGCTTTGGATTGCCGAAGTGTGGCAGTTTTGTTTATTCACCATTAAAATAGTAGATTGTGCATACGGTCACAGGGTTTTCTTATAAAACAAAAAGAATTATTGTTGTGGGCTACGCCCTGATTTGGAACCTATTTCGAATAAAAAGCTACCAATGTTTATCTTCTAACGGAGCTTTGCTGCTCTAACAGTTGCGCCTTTATGTGCTGAACGTTGGTAAAAAAATCAAATGCTAGACTTTTTATTAGCCCTGTAAGAGCAAAAGGTGTTTTACAAGAGAATCCTTTACGGTTGTTACTTTTCCTCATTCTAAAGTCAAAATGGTTTCATCACAAACCCGTATATCCGCTTTATCTCGGCTCAAAACAGTTGTTGAAACACGTTATTCAAAAAATATTGCCTTAAAGCAAAACTTTATGACAAATATTATTGTATGAACAAAAAAAACATTCTACATTTGACCCATCAGTTTAAAGCGAACATATATCATTACCGAAAACCGTTGCTTATTTTTTGTCAAAAAAGATCAAGCATTAAAACCTTAGACGAGGAGCTACATCATTATAATTCTATACTTTAAACGTCTCCCTCTTCCGTGGTTTCTAATGCCCAAATTTTAGATTAGAAAAAAGCATACAAACACGTGTATCTCCCATGACGACACGAACACTTACACTAAACTTTGGCTTCCAAAATCAGAAGCCATTTTCTTATTTTATTGGTTTTTTCTTCTTTTTCCTTACGCTTTTACAAACAACAACCTTATCTGCTCAAATATTGTACTGCCCCTATTGCCCTGTCAATTGGCGAGATACAATCGAACCTCATGCGGTCTGCAAGACAACCGTTACGGGGTATCTTGATACATTGGGGACAAAGTACATTTCGCCCATCGTCCTTGACAATTTTTCAACGGACAATTGCCCTGTTATCATCATCAGCGCGAGCAAAACACGCTTTACATGCGCCGATGTGGGTACGCAAAACGTCATTTTGTACGTCCGCGACACCGCAGGCAATCGCGCACAATGCACCACCGCCGTAACGATTATGGACACCATTCGCCCCAAAATGCTCAAATGTCCAAAGGATACGACCATGACGCTCGGGGCGAGTCAGTGCAACAAAGTCTTTAGTTTTGCCACACCGACATTAACTGATAACTGTTCTTCAAATCTGACCGTCACGCAAAACACAGGACAAACCTCTGGTTCAGCATTCCCAATCGGTACTTCAACAGTCGCTTTTACAGGTAAAGACGCTGGGAATAATACCGTCACCTGTTCGTTCCGTGTGACCGTCAACGATATAGCACCGACCATTGCTTGTAAATCGCAATTTGCACCTAAATTAAACAGTACGACATCAAGGCTTGTCGTCACACCTTTTGACGTGGCGGCTTCCATTTCTGACAACTGTACCCCCCTCAGTAATTTGACCGTCAAAATGCGCCGAACAGGCTCGGGGACAGGTTTTCCAGACTCATCGTCGCTTACTTTTGGTTGCGGCGACACAGGAAGAATTGCCGTTGAAATATGGGCGAAAGACCAATCAAGCCTCATAAGTAAGTGTACAACAACTATTTATGTCAATGACTCCAACAGCATTTGTCGTGCGCCAATAGTTCCCGCATTGCTCGGTCAGACGATGACAGAAGAGGGTCGAGCGATTTCAGTAAAAATCGCTATGAGCAGCCCTGCGATGGCTCCGATGTCTCAAAATAGCACAATGGCTGGGGCTTATGTATTCTCTAATTTAGTGAGAAACGGCAATTACAATTTAACGCCTCGACGTGACAGCGACTGGATAAATGGTCTGACAACCTTTGATATCGCATTAATGAGCCGTCATATCCTCAATTCGCAACTTATCACATCGCCGTACAAACTCGTTGCTGCCGATGTCAACCGCGACGGTTCGATTGATGCACTCGATTTGCTCATTACACGGCGTGTTATTTTGCGCCAAATTGACAGTTTTCCGAACAATCGTTCATGGCGTTTTGTACCGAAATCATATACTTTTCCAAGTGGTATTGAGCCGTTTTTAGTGACTTTCCCTACTTATTTGGCTTATATAAACGTGACAGATACTGTTTTCAATGCCGATTTTGTTGCCCTGAAAACAGGCGACCTCAATGGCTCGGCAACGAATACGCCTTTGACTAACAGCATCGAACCACGTAGTGGAAACACCTTCGTTTTAGAAGCACAAGACGAACTGTTAGAAGTAGGTAAAACCTACGAAATTGTCGTCAAAACACCCAAATTGACACCAGAAGCCTTTCAATTTACTTTAAATTTCGATATTCATTCACTTAAATTCCTCGCTATTGATCCGTTAGACTTATACAATTTTTCCTCCTCCAACTACGCTTTGTTTGCCGATAGGGGCAAAGCCACGGTCAGTTGGAACAGCTTCGACAGCAATGCTGAACCCATGAACATGTTTATTTTAAAGTTGCAAGCCACCCGCCCGATTCGTTTGAGCACGGCTTTGCACCTGTCCTCCGACTTGACACCTGCTGAAGCCTATTCCTCGGCAGGTGATCGGATGGCGGTTGACCTCCGTTTTACAGGCGTAAATACTGAGGGGAGTGATTTTCGGTTGTACCAAAACGACCCAAATCCTTTCAACGGTTCTACCCGCATCCAATTCCGTTTGCCCGAAGCCAGTGACGCCAAACTCACTGTTTTTGATGAAACAGGACGGATTTTAAAGGTACAAAATGGTCATTTTAAGAAAGGCAATAACGAAATGAGATTGGATTTTCAAGAATACCCTTTAGTGTCAGGCGTTCTTTTCTATCGTCTTGATACACCAACACATTCAGCAACGCAGCGAATGGTGCTTTTAAACTAATTATTTTTTCCATGCAACCCAAAGACGACAACTTGCGGCTTAGGTAAAAACCTTTGCCGCACGTTTTTTTTTGAATGCAATAAAGAAAGCCAACTCCGTCAGTATTTTCAAAATATTTTCAGAATTGAATTAAAGGTTTTATCTTGCACTAAAAAATTAATAATCATGCAACAATTTGATTTTATTACAACGAATCCTTTAATTCTTGGTGGTAAACCATGTATCAAAGGAACCCGCATCAGCGTTGAATTTATTTTAGAATTAATTGCTTCGGGCGCATCTATCGCTGATATTGTTAAAACATACCCACATTTACCAGAAATTGGGGTCAAACAAGCCATTGAGTATGCGACTTCTCAACTTAAAAACGATGTCGTTTTTGAAGTCAATCATTAAATCATGAAACTTGCCGCTTATGCGTTTTTAACGGATGAGAACATCAATCCGATAATTGTTCAATCATTGCGACAGCGTAGTTGTGACGTTTTTGATGTTAAAGAACAACAATTAAGCGGGGACCTTTGTCTCACGTTTTTTTTAAAAAAAAAGTCGCCCCCCTCAGTAAAAGATCGGCTTTTGTTGTTTTAAGAATTTATATTCATTGCAAACGAACAGTAAAATCGCCACTTTCAAAGACTATTGTATCTCTATAACCAAACTGCTTTTGATATTGAGAATAAGTATTATTTACGAGCGTTAATTTACACTGACCT
>JAYTMI010000837.1:0-1969 GCA_043728625.1 Saprospiraceae bacterium
TTTCCTCTGGCTTATCCTCAATGTCTCCGTCAATCCGAAGCCGTTGTTCAAACTCAATAACCCGTTTTTAGAAAAATTGGGCGAAATCAGTTATGGCATATATATGTATCAAATGCTCGTTATCTTTGGCGTGGTGTTGGTTTTTAAAATATGGATGATGAACATATCTCCTACTCTATCAACTGTATTTTTTTATACCGTGGTCACATTTGGCGTTATCAGCATTTCCTGGTTGTCGAAACGATATTTTGAGGATTGGTTTTTGAAATTTAAAACACGGTTTGAATAATGCAGTAAAAAGTCTATTTTTGTCAAAAAATATTATAAATATCATCTCTAAAAATAAAATTCATGTTAACAATTCAATTAGAGGTAAGCGAAGAATTAGCCGAAAAAGTAGGTTTAGAAACGCTCATTGAGCGATTCAAACAAGATATGGAATTGGAAAAACTGCGTTTGTTAGCAGAAAAAATTCAAAAAGGTATTCAAGAAGTGGGTTTAAATAATGAGCTTTTGATTAAAGAAGCAAGGCATAAGGCTTGGAAAGACTTTAAAGAGAAAAACTTAAAAGACGTTTTAATATGAGAACTTACGTCACAGATGCTAATGTTTTGTTTAGTTGCTTAATTAGTGGGAATCCGAAATACCAACGGATTTTTAAAGAATGCCGCTTGTATTTGCCCGATTTTGCCCTTTCTGAAATTCAAGAACATCAAACTGAAATTTTATCCAAAACAAAAGTGTCGCCTATCGATTTACGTGATTTTACGCTGAGTATTTTTGACTATTTGATTGTTGTACCCAATTTTCTTATTTCTACTGAAAGCTATTTTTCTGCATTTCATTTAGTTAAAGACATAGATGAAGATGATACAGCCTACTTAGCATTATCAATCGAATTTGATATATATCTATTAACAAACGACCTCATTTTAGCCGAAGGATTGAGAAGAAAAGGTTATACGAAAGTCATTACTTTAACCGAATTGTTTGATTTGCTTTAACCCCAAACACATTAATACCTAAACTATGGCTAAATTTTCCATCATAACCATCGTCTATAACGGCGAAACTTTCATCGAAGGAACGATGAAAAGTGTTCTAAATCAAACCTTTACGAATTACGAATACATCATTGTTGACGGTGCGTCAAAGGACAGTACAGTGTCGTTGATTCAAGATTTTGCTCAAAATACGCCCCCCCTCAGTATAAAGTGGATTTCAGAACCCGACAAAGGCTTGTACGATGCCATGAACAAAGGTTTGCATCTTGCCACAGGCGATTTCATTCTGTTTTTGAATGCGGGTGATTGGCTTTTTGAAGCCACAACTTTAGAAAAAATAGCAGCCGCTGCCACACCTAATACCGATATTCTGTACGGCGAAACGATGCTCGTTGATGAAACCCGACGACACATCGGTACTCGATCAAATATCACCGTTCAAAAATTACCTGAAAATTTGACTTGGCGAAGTATGTGTTTGGGCATGGTGGTGTGTCATCAATCCTTTTTGCCTGCTCGAAAAATAGCCCCTCAGTATATCGCCAATAATTTGGCGGCTGATATTGATTGGGTCATCAATTGCTTAAAAAACGCTGCAAATGTAACAAATACGCATACCATCATTTCAGAATATCTTATGGGTGGCGTTTCAAAAAAGCAGCATCAACAGTCTTTAAAAGATAGATATGTTGTTTTGAAAGCACATTTTGGAGCGGTTGGTAATTTTTTCAATCACATTATTATTACGATTCGGGCTGTTATTTTTAAGGTTAAAAATGTCGGCAAAGCGAAATATTAAACATGGTAATTTTTTTTCATTCTGAACGCAGTGAAAGAATCTAAATGATTTATTTTTAATGGTTTATATAGATTCTTTCACTTCGTTACTAATGACGCGCTTCGTTTGTAGGAGAGGAACTTTATGTTCGGGGAACTTTTAAAGTTCCCCGAACATGGTACTCGAA
>JAYTMI010000838.1:0-9176 GCA_043728625.1 Saprospiraceae bacterium
GACGAGGAGCGAAGGCTCGATTGTGCCGATCATTATTGAGTTTCATTCGCAATGAGCGAGGGCGACCGTAAAGGTCGCCCCTACAATAATCGTTTCAAATATGTAGGGCGACCCTTGCGGTCGCCCTTGAAATCAAATGAAACAATTCAAATTTCAAAAACATGAAAAACATAATCACCTGTCTTGCAATATTTTATGCGCCTCTAATAATGGCGCAACAACTGAACAAAAATGCAGAACGCATCATAGGTGGCTCTGAAAACGAAGTGATTTATCAAGCGATACAAGCCTTAAATGGCAGTGTGTATGCTGTTGGGGAAACCTTTTCGCAAACCAAAGGTGGTTCAGATGGGTATTTAATCATCCTCAATCCGTTTGGTCAAGAGGTGGCAGAACGCCGTTTGGGTGGTGACGAAGACGATAAATTGGAATCTATTGCCGCGTTGCCAAACGGTAATTTTGTGTTAGTAGGCAGTACAAGAAGTAAAGGTAATGGCAAAGCAGATGCTTGGGTTGTGTATGTGGACGACAAGGGTAAGATGTTGAATGAAAAAACCTACGGAACGGCGGGCGACGATGCGTTTAATGTCGTGGTGGCAACCGATGAAGGGAGCGTTTTTTTTGCAGGTTATCAAAATGATCAAAAACAATCAGACTTGTGGGTTGTCAAAGAAACCAATGAGAGAAAAGTGTTTGACAAGTTGTTTACCATTGGACGGCACGTCAAAAATATTAAAAGTGGAGTCGGAGATACTGAGGGGGGGCTTGTTTTGTTGGGCGATACTAAAAAAACGGAGTTGGTCAAAGGTGATGATATTTGGCTGTTTAAGATGGATAAAATGGGAAATGTAACCAATATCAACAAACGTTATGGCGAAGCCAATACCTATGAAGAAGCGGCGCAAATCATCAAAACATCGGACGGAGGCTATGCGGTTGTGGGCAGAACAGACAATACACGCGGCAAAAAAATGAACGCTTGGCTGCTGAAACTCGATGTGGGTGGCAATCAGCAGTGGCAAGAAAACTACGGAGGGGCAGACTTTGATTATGGCACTTCGGTGGTGCAAACAGCGAATGAGCAATACATTTTGGTCGGTTCTACGCTGTCTCATGCGCCTGATGCGCGGACACGACAAATTTACATTGTACGGACTGATGAAAGCGGAAAGATGCTGCGCGAGGCAAACGACGGCGGCAAACAAGACGATGATGGGAGTAGCATCGTCAACTTGTACGATGGTTCGTATGGTTTATTTTCAAGCACAGCAGGTTTATTGAAAGGAAAAGGCGGTAAAGATGTGTTGTATTATTCTTTTAAAACAAATGAAGACAATGGATTTGAACAAACGCCGCTGACTGAAAATACTTTCCAATATCGAGATTGGAAAATAAACGGAGGCGATTTTTTGGAAACAAATCAACAAACGTTTCTAAGTGTGGACATCAAAAACACAACGCCTTTTATCATCAAAAATGTTCAATTGCAATTAAAAAGCCCTGTGCCTGAAATCGTTGTGTCGCCCATCAGTTATTTAGGTTTTATGAAAAAAAATGAGACCCGGCGGGTGATTATTCCTATCCGTTCAATGGTCGGACTGCTTGAAAATCAATACATTATAGATGCACAGGTGTTGGTTAATAATAAAGTATTTTCAACATTCAATAAAGCGATTACGGTCAGAAAAGGGATGTCAAAAACGGTTTATATACGCCCGATGGCGAATGTGGCGAGTGATACGGCTTTGACGTTTGTTTTGGAAAACCCCACGACACAACCGACTAAAAACCTGCGTGTGGCTTTTGAATTGCCGCCAGATTTGAGAGCGACCAATCTTTCTTTTTTTGATAGACTGATACCGATTCCCGCAGGAAAATCAAGGGAAATAACGCTTCAATTGCAGTCATATACTGAGGGGGGGCATTTGAAGGCAACAGTAACGGCGGTACTACTTGAGGAAGACGTTTTGAGGGATAAAGTAGCCTTTGATATTCAACCAAAAAGGAATCAAAATGTGGGGACACAAATCACATGGCACACGCCAGATGAATATCGAGCGAATATTCAAAATGTCGTGACCAATAAACCCGAATTTGGGATTGAATTGAATATAGATGCTTATGAGCCTTTAAAACGTGACCAATTTCAGGTTTTTGTTGATGAAACGCCCATAGATGGCAGCAAAATGGACGTTGCCGATTTGTCGCCACCCACTGCACACGAGCAAATTTATCGGCAAACTTACAGCACAAAGTTGTCTTTTAATGCGGCTAAACTCTATCAAGTGCGGGTTGAATTAACGACCAATAAAGGCATTGTGCGGAGCAATACGATGATGATTCGTTACGATCCAGAAAGACCAAATCTGCACATTTTGAGCATCGGCACGACGAATAAAGATTTGAAATACACGGCAAAAGATGCCAAAGATTTTGCGACTACATTGGCAAATCAATCAAGAGGATTGTTCAAACAGGTTTTTACAACGGCACTCATTGATTCAACATTGACAACAGAGCGCGGCATCCGGAAAGCCTTTAAAAATGTGAAGGATAATTACGAAAACCCGAACTCTGAAAACCGTATATTCAGCAAAGATTATTTGGTTGTCTTCATTTCGAGTCATGGCAAAACGAGTGCAGACAAACGATTTAAACTTTTGCCGTCAGATTATAATCCGTCTGATGGCGATGACTTTGCTATTGATTATCAAGATGTTGCGTTAAGTTCATTAGAAAAAGTGAAGTGTCATAAATTGATTTTTATTGACGCGTGTCACAGCGGCGCAGCAAAAGGCGCAAAGGAAACGGTAGATGCCGAGTCGTTGATGAAATTGAGTCGAGCAGCTATTGGCACAACCACAATCACGTCTTGCCGCAGC
The DNA here is from genome assembly GCA_043728625.1 of Saprospiraceae bacterium. Classification (GTDB taxonomy): domain Bacteria; phylum Bacteroidota; class Bacteroidia; order Chitinophagales; family Saprospiraceae; genus JAAFJT01. The sequence goes on from JAYTMI010000838.1 coordinate 2,883, forward strand.
GATGAACAGTCGTATGAAGACTATGACTGGCAAAACGGCGCATTTACGGAAGCCTTAATCGAGGCGTTTACAAATAAAAAATGCACCGATGAAAACGGTGCATTTAGTAGCGATGTTAATGCTGATCGCAGAATTACGATTCATGAAGTCTTTAATTTTATCAAGCGGCGTGTGCCAAATTTAGTCAAAAATCAAAAAATTGGACGTATTACAGAGCAAAATCCCGTTTTAAACGAACAGGATTTGGATATAGATGTACCGATTGTTTCGTACTGAAAATTTCCCATAAACAAACATAAGGGGAATTACATAGCTCAAAACATCAATTTTGTATGACCAATATTCATCCTAAAACCGCCACCGAAAAAGAGGGTTCGTTGGTTGCGTGTTGGGTCATCGCTGTCCTTTTTACGGGCTAAAACATTGAAATCCAAGAACATATTGTGGTAGATTTGATAACTCACATCGAGTGACATCAATAAAATTTTGGCTTTAACACCTTCGCCTGTGAAATAGCCATAGTCGCCTGTTCGAGTTGTGTAAGGTGTTATTGGATCTTCGCCCCAATCCTTGGTGGCACTGCTTTCGCCTTGTGTTGCGCTCATCAAACGGGCATCAAAGACCAATTTACTGAGGGGTTGGTATCTGGCGCGCAAAAGAATTTCTTTAAAATTCGCTCCCAACGGATGCGCTAAGGGTTGACCTGCATGGGTATAGCTGTTTGTACTATCGCCATGTGTGTAAGTAAAAGGACGTATTTTATTATATTCCAATTGCAAGTCAAGATGGTCTATCCCAAAAGCATTGGGGTATTTGATACCGAGTTGCCCACCATATTTGTTTGCCCACCAACCTTCACTGGCGGTAATAATTTCTCTAAAATAAAACTCATCGAGCAGCAATTGCCCATAAACTTGCCATTTTTTGGCAATATTCCACTTGAAATTGGCTCCGACATTGACATTATCAGGGCTGCCCAGAGAATGTTCGACACTTCGATAAAAAATGATGGGATTCAAATATTGCAATTCAAATTGTTGTTTACGACTCGCAACAACTGATTCAAAAATGCCAAAATTGAGGTTTGGTGTTACATTATAGCTCAAATGATGGAGCGCAATAAATTTCTTTTGCAAAAGGTCATCCCCCGTTTTCTGTGAAGCAAGGTTATTGAGTTCTGCAAAAATGTTTTGATATTGAAATTTCCAAACCTTTGTATTGAGTTTTAGGAAAAAATAATTATTTGAAAAATCAGACAAAAACAGCGACCTCATGCCATCGCCAATAAAGTTATTACCATGCCCAAACTGGATACCGATATGTGGCGTGGCATTAAAACTGATGAGACCTTGCGCATTCAAATAATCATAGCCGTTTTTGATATTAAAAACCAAACTTTGATACGATTTGTAAAACCCTGATCCAGGTACAGCTTTGTGTTTTTCGACCCAATCTGTTCCATAATCGGGGAAACGCGACTGTGTTTCAAGGATATTGGTATAAAAATGAACCCTATTATCAATGCTGCCACGTATTTCAACACCGCGTTGATTCTTAAATACCAATTCGTCGTCGTTGCGATCTTTCCCCAAGTTAAAATTGAGAATAGGATTGACGCGCAGAGTGAAGTTTTTGGAATCCAATTCCCACAAATTTGCTGGCGTTTTGTAGAAATACTTCAAAAATGGCTTCCGATTGAGCCGATACTGAGGGGGGGCTAATGTGCCGACAAGCGGTTCTTTTTTGCCTGTCAATGTCGTCGGTTGCTCCGATTGTAACAGCCAATCGTTGTTATCGTCGTAAATATAACGTAAATCTTTTTTGTCTAAATTCGATAACTGAATGTTAGACGTTGTATCAAGCGTCTGTACATAACGGGTCACATCACCGCGTGTAAATGTCTTTTGAGAAGAATAAAACAATGAAGGATTGCCATAAAGTATCTCAAACCTATTCATCGCATGGTAAACGGCTTCGTTACTGAGGGGGTATCCAACGCCTTGTGCAAAGCTCAATTGATAGCTTAATACAAGGAAAAAAAGGAGAATTTTATTGTTTTTCATTATTTTTTATGTTTTTTTGAACATGCGAAGTTAGTGCTTAAAATACAAAAAGCTCTTTCAAAAAAGAAAGAGCTTTTTAAGTGATAAGTGGAAAGTGATAAGTGTGCAGCCCACTTTTCACTTATCACTTTTAGTTTTTCACTTTTATTCGTATTGATTTTTAGTTTTAAAACCAGCGTCTTGCAATATTTTCTCTTTTCGGAAAAGGAGTAAATCTGCTTCGACCATTTCGTGGACAAGTGCAGGCAAATCGTACTTAGGTTTCCAGCCAAGCTTTGTGTTGGCTTTTGTTGGGTCACCTATGAGCAACTCAACTTCTGTCGGACGGAAATAACGCGGATCAATAGAGACGACTTCACGCCCCATTTCAATTTGATAATCTGGATTTGAACAAGCCACAACATAGCCTTTTTCATCAATGCCTGTGCCTTGAAACCCAATTACGATACCGACTTCCGCAAAAGCCATACGGATAAACTCACGTACTTCGGTTGTTACGCCTGTGGCTATGACGAAATCTTCGGGTGTGTCTTGCTGCAAAATCAAGTACATTGCTTCCACGTAGTCTTTCGCATGACCCCAATCGCGTTTGGCATCGAGGTTGCCCATGTACATTTTGTCTTGCAAACCCAGAGCAATTTTGGCAACAGCTCGTGTAATTTTACGCGTCACAAAGGTTTCACCACGCAAAGGTGATTCGTGATTGAACAAAATGCCATTACACGCAAACATATCGTAAGCCTCTCGGTAATTTACAGTTATCCAGTAGGCATACAATTTAGCGACGGCATAAGGCGAACGAGGATAAAAAGGCGTTTTTTCAGACTGTGGCACTTCTTGCACCAAACCATAAAGTTCAGACGTTGAGGCTTGGTAAATCCGTGTTTTTTTCGTCAAACCCAACAAACGAATGGCTTCAAGCAGGCGTAAAGTGCCTATACCATCTGCATCTGCAGCATATTCAGGCATTTCAAAAGACACCTGTACGTGAGACATCGCGCCAAGATTGTAAATTTCGTCGGGCTGAATTTCTTGAATAATGCGGATAAGATTCGTCGAATCCGTTAAATCGCCATAGTGTAAAGTAAAGTTTACATTGTCCACGTGTGGATCTTGGTACAAATGATCAATTCTATCCGTATTGAACAACGATGCGCGGCGTTTAATGCCATGAACTTTATAGCCTTTTTTCAAAAGGAGTTCAGCCAGATATGCACCGTCTTGACCTGTGACACCTGTGATAAGAGCAACTTTCATAGTTTATATTATTTGATTGAATTGAGTTGCAAAAGAAGAAGGAAGAAAACAAAAAAGGTTTGAATATGCCATTTACATTCAAACCTTTTTCATTACTGCGGTTGTAATTTTTTTACACCGAGGGCATTTTTTGTAAAGTCATACAAAAAAGTAAGGGGAACTTTTGTTCCTTGCGGCAAATCAATTTGCTTATCAGAAAGCCAAAGATTGCCTAAGCCCGTATGATGCCCACTTTTGATAGCGGTATTAGTAAAAACATCCATAAAACAAGCGATGCTGTTACCGTGTCTATCAATGATATTGTCCGTATTTTTTATGCCTTTTGTATATTTCGTTTCAACAAAAATGAACCCCTCAGTATTTTCCTTGATTTGGAACAATTCTTCACCATTAATTGTCAAATGCCGTAAAATATTAATCGCTTTTTGGCGGTCAATATCATCTGAATACTTGATTTGCCAATCGCGGCTCATCATCGGAAAGATTTCGTAAGCATCTCCTAAACCAATAGATTGAGCAAAGGCTTTGTGGTCATTGAGTCTGTAATAATTCATGCCACCTTCTGCTTCTTTAGCTGTATAAGGTATTTGAGACAGTGCGGAAAGGATAACAACGAGCGTATCGGGGTCACGTTCTGTAATAGAGAAAATTTCACCCAAAATTTTATCATACGCCGTATATCCATAAGTCATCGGGTCATCATCATCATTAATGTCTGGATATTTTATGGATGGATCAAAATCTTTCCCATCAAAAGACCGCCAATAATGATGCTGATAATGAGCTGTTGCATTCAAAAACAAGGTATAATAACCGAAATTCGTTGATTTAAGAACACTTTTGAAGATATGCACTAAGAACCAATCAAAAACAGTCGCCAATTTCCATTTATTTTTTGGATTCAATTTCTGACTCACGATTTGATATGCCATTTGCGCATAGAGCTTCACCGGCAAGCGAAACTGCAAACATGAGCGTAAACCTTTCACCATATCATTAAACGTTACACTGGAAGTGGCGTGACCCTGAACACGACGAGAGATAATTTCCCACAACGGGCGAAGGCTGGCTGGATATGTTTCGTTTTGAATAGCCCAAGGGTCAGAGAAAAAGATGCCCCCCTCAGTATTGCGACGTAAAACATTCATGCTGCCGATAATGCCAGATTCGATGTTTTGTTCGCTAAGCGATTCCCAAATTTGTTTGTGCTTGAGTTGATGGACATCACTCAAGTGAAAAATCTGATGTTCCTCATAGGTTTTACCGGTATGCGCCGTTACCCATTGTATCCATGGCTCTAACTTGTTATAATCAGTTTCTGAAGTTGTCTTCAAGAAAGTCCATTCACGTTGTAATTTCCCAAAATTTGGTAATTTGCCCTTAGCAATAAGAGAATCAATGACCGAACTTGAAATTTCGTTCATTTCAATCTGAACGACACGTTTATATTTTTTTGTTAATTGAATTTCCTTTATCAGCATTACTATTCTAAAATTTTTGTCTTTTTTTGCTAAAAAAACTTTTTTGAAAACGGCGTAGGTTAAATTCTAAAGTTTGATAAAAAAGGAAATTCTTTTCATATATTTTTGTAAAAATCAATCACTAGCAAAAGTAGTTTAAAGTTTTTTATTCACAAAACATGAGTTAAATATATATTCTGGATGGTCAATATAAATTCATACTTTAGTGCTCATCAATCTTTTCTTGACACAAAGCAAACATTTTTTTCTTAAAAAAACACACTCATTATAGGGAAATTTATGATATCTAATACTTTTAGGTCGCTAACAATTTATTATACAACCTTTTCACATCACTTACTAAACGTTGATATGAGAATCTTTCCATAACAAACTCATATCCATTTTGACCAATGTTAAGCCGTAAGGGAGCATCTTCTACTAAGTTTAATAGATTTTGATAAAACGCCGTTTCATTTCCTATATCACTCAAAAGGGCTGTTTCACCCTCAATAACAATATCTTTAATACCGCCCACTCGTGTTGAAACAATGGCTTTATTCGCTGCTTGCGCTTCAATAAGACTAACAGGCGTACCTTCATTTGTTGATGTCAGCGCAATAATATCCATTCCTGCGTTCACATAATCAATATCTCGCCGCCAAGATGTAAAAACGAGTTGTGTGCAGTCTGATACTTTTGCATTAGGCGCAGCTATATAAGAAATGCCTAACTCAGTCGCCAATTGTTCTATTTCAGCACGGCTTTCACCATCGCCAACAATAAAAGCACAGTATTTTTGCGGCGTATTTTTGTTTAAATACTCTAACCCACGTAAAAAAAGTGCGTGATTCTTAACAGGAACAAGCCGCCCAACAATGCCGATACAGACTATCTCATCGCCTATCCCAAACTCAGCTCGGAATGTTTCTCGTTTTTCTTTTTGGTTGATCTGGAATTTATCAAGGTCAAAACCAAGAGGAATAATCTCGAATTTACTGAGGGGGGCTATTTTAAAAACTTCAGCAATTTCATAGCGTTGCGCTTCGCTTATTGTAATAATTTTTGTCGTTTTTTGCGCTAAATAACGCTCAATTTGACGAAAAATCCCCGATTTGAATCGTCCAAAGTAGGAATGAAACACATGACCATGAAATGTATGAACGATGACTGGTACACCAGCATGAATTGCCGCCAAACGTCCCAACGCACCAGACTTTGCTGCGTGTGTATGAACGATATCAGGTTTAAATTCCTCAATAAATCGCTTTATTTCAAAGTAAGCTGTAATGTCTTTAAATGGATTGAGCGAGCGATACATTGAGCGCACATAACGCGGTTCTATGCCTAACTGATGAACGATGAATTCAGAACTGGCTTCTGACTCATCTTTTTGCCCCGCCAACAAAATGGTCTCAAATTCAGGCTCTAAATATTTGGTTAAATACGCTACATTCAGCGTTGGACCACCCAAATTAAGTCTATTTAAAATACGTAATACTTTGGGCATATAG
>JAYTMI010000839.1:0-2025 GCA_043728625.1 Saprospiraceae bacterium
TTCAAATCATATTAAAACTACTTTTCAACGCTGAACTAAACAGTAAATACACTTTTCTGCGGTCACTCACACGGATACGTTCTTGCTGAACACGCTGTGCATGAGCCTTTTTTATTTTTTCAAAAATGTTGATATAATAAATATAAGCCAAATAAACGCCAAAACGAGCAGACTTAGGCAACTGCAAAATACCTGCATAACCCGCATCAAAATCAGCTTTTATGTCTGCTTCAATCAAGCGTTTTTGCTCATTGTCAAAATGCTGGAAATCAACGCCTGGAAAATAAACGCGACCCCGTTCATCAAAATCACTTTTCATATCGCGCAAAAAATTTATCTTCTGAAAAGCTGAACCCAACGCGCAAGCACCTCCTTTAAGTCGTTGATAATCAACATTATCCCCCTCAGTAAAAACCCTTAAACACATCAAACCAACGACCTCTGCCGAACCATAAATGTATTGCTTGTAAAGCGAATCTTGGTATTCCGAAAAATGCAAATCCATCTCCATCGAGTCTAAAAAAGAGTCTATCAACTCACGTTCGATGTGATATTTATGCACCACTTCTTGAAACGATTGCAGCACAGGGTTCATCGAAATTCCTTCCTCAATAGCTCGGTAAGTCTCCTCTCGAAAACGGCGTAGTAAAGTGTTTTTATCGTAGTCATGGAAAGTATCTACAATTTCGTCAGCAAAACGGACAAAGCCATAGATGGCATAAATAGGCGCACGCAGTTTGGTATCGAAAGCACGAATACCCATCGAAAACGAGGTTGAATAACGCTTCGTAATGTGCTCGCTGCACTCTTGGCAGACTTTGCGGTATAGACTAAAATGGTTCATAGTTAATGTTGAAATGATGAAGTATGAATGATAAATTATGAAGTATGAAAAAAATTATCCATTGTCCATTATCCGTTATTAAAAATATCTTCTGCAACGACTTTTCCAGAAATCAACGAAGGTGGCACACCCGGTCCGGGCGTTGTCAATTGCCCTGTGTACCAAAGGTTTTTGACTTTTTTCGACTTCATTTTAGGTTTCAAAAATGCTGTTTGAAACAATGTATTCGCTAAACCATAAGCATTGCCTTTGAATGCATTATAGTCATTTTTGAAATCAGAATGAGCATAAGTACGCTTAAAAATGACGTGAGATCGTATTTCTTGCCCCGTCCAATGCTCCAAACGTGCCATCACTAAATTGAAATAATGCTCTCGAGTCTCCTCACTATCGTTGCTCAAATCAGGCGCAGTGGGTATCAAAACGAATAAATTTTCACAATTTTCGGGTGCTACTGTGGGGTCTGTTTTTGAAGGCATAGACACATAAAACAGCGGTTTTGTTGGCAATTTTGGCGTTTCATAAATCTCTGTGGCGTGTTGATTGAAGTCTGCATCAAAAAATAAATTGTGGTGTTCCAAGTTTTTCAACCGCTTGTTGATACCTAAATAATACAAAAAACTCGACGGTGCCATCGTTCGGCTTGCCCAATACCCCTCAGTATATTGGCGATTTTCGGGACTTAAAAGCACTTGCTCGACATGATGGTAATCAGCAGAACCCACAATGATATCTGCTTGATATTCAGCATTTTGCGTCACAACCTTTGTGATTCGACCGCCCTCTACCTCTAATTTACGAACTTCTTGACCCAATCGGATTGTCACACCTTGCTCTTCTGCCAATTTAACCATCGCTTTGACGATTTCAAACATACCACCTTTTGGATACCACGTGCCGAGCGACATATCGGCATAATTCATCATCGAATAAAGTGCGGGTGTTTTTTGTGGTGTTGCTCCCAAAAACAAAACAGGAAATTCTAAAAGTTGAATCAGCTTTTCATTTTTAAACAATTTCCTAACGGCACTCGATAAAGAAGTCAACATTTCAAGTCTAAACATACTTTTGAGAACCCGCCAATCGGCAAACTCTAAGATAGAATGGGCTGGTTTTTGCACAAATTCACCTACACCGACATCGTATTTATATTTGGCTTCTGCCAAAAACTGACGCAATTT
>JAYTMI010000840.1:0-2094 GCA_043728625.1 Saprospiraceae bacterium
TGGGCGGGTTTATGGAATATTTTATTGCTTTCGCTGTTTTTTGTAGCCGTTATTTTAGGCTGTTTTGCTTACACGATTAATGTTATTTTCCGTCAGAAAAAACTCTCTGAGATGAAAACGGACTTCATTAATAACATGACGCACGAGTTCAAAACGCCGATTGCCACTATTTCCCTCGCCGCCGATTCAATTACTAATTCGACCATCATCAGCAATCCTGACAAAGTGAAACGCTTTGCCGACATCATCAAACAGGAAAATAAACGCATGAATGGGCAGGTGGAGAAAGTGCTCCAAATGGCACTCATCGAGCGCGATACCTTGAGATTGAACTTCTCAGCCATTGATTTACATGAGGTGATTAATCAAGCCATCGGCAATATCAGTTTGCAAGTAGAAAAGAAAGATGGCACCGTTTCTTCTAATTTTAAGGCAGAAAGACCCATTGTTGAAGGCGATTCTAACCACATTTCCAATATTATCAACAATTTGTTGGATAATGCTAATAAATATTCGCCTGAAAAACCTGAAATTACGGTCAGCACGCGCAATGTTTCAAACGGCGTTGAAATCACTGTAGCCGATAAGGGCATCGGTATGAGCAAGGAAGCGAAGAAGAAGATTTTTGAAAAATTCTATCGCGTACACACGGGCAATTTGCACGATGTGAAAGGTTTTGGATTGGGTCTGGCTTATGTAAAAACCATGGTAACGGCGCATAAAGGCTCAGTAGACGTCAAGAGCGAGCCAGGGAAAGGCAGTAGCTTTATTATCTTTTTGCCGTTTCATGTACAGGAGATGTAGTTGTTATAAATGCTTGATAATCAAATAGTTACAACTTTATTTAATCATAAAAAGCAAATTCATTATGAAAAAACTGTTCCTACTACCCCTCAGTATTTTACTCGTTTTAGGCGTATTAAAAGCTCAAAATACCCTGTCATGTTGCCAATTGGCGACGATGGAGGATTATCAAATGCTCGGTGCGTCGGCTGATTTTGTCCGTGCTCATGCTGAGCCTTTGCCCTTCAAATTTATCAGCCGAGCAGGCGGCGAAATGACCACTTTCGCTACGCCCGATGGCAAAACAGCTAACGCTTTTTTCATAAAAGCTAATAAAAAATCAAAAAAATGGCTATTCGTTTATCAAGAATGGTGGGGCTTGAATGATTACATTAAAAAACAATCGGAGACATTTTACAACGATATGAATGGCGAGGTGAACGTCATTGCGCTCGATATGTACGATGGTCAGATAGCTGTGAAGAGTGAAGAAGCGGGTAAACTGATGCAAGGCGCGAAAGAAGAACGCATCACGAGCATCATGCAAGGCGCAGTGAATTATGCAGGAAAAAAAGCTAAAATTGCCAGCGTGGGCTGGTGCTTTGGCGGCGGTTTGTCGCTCAAATCAGCTTTGGTTGAAGGTAAACAAGCGGTCGGCTGCATCATGTATTATGGTATGCCTGTGAAAGAAGTTGAGAAATTAAAAACCTTGAAAACAGATGTTCTCGGTTTTTTTGCAGGAAAAGAAAAATGGATCAATAAAGATGTGGTGGCAGAATTTGATAAAAATATGAAAACAGCAGGTGAATCTTTGACCTATAAAATTTTCGATGCTGAACATGGTTTCGCTAACCCATCGAATCCAAATTTTGACCCTACAAGCTCGGCGGAAGCTTATAAAATGGCGATGGATTATTTGAAAAAGAAATTTAAACTTTAAAAATACTGAGGGGTATAAAATAGTTGTTACGAATTCTTGCAATTCTAAATAAAATGTCTTATATTTGTAACAAACTGTAATAAACTATTCCTCGCATACAAATATCAATTCCAATGCAAACCTCTTCTTTCAACCCAATTTTAGCTGATAATCTTAAACGACTTCGTGAAAAGATGGGTTATACCCAAGAATTAGTTGCAAAATATCTTGGGGTGCCAAGAGAAACCATAAGTTTTTATGAAAATGGTATGCGCTCGGTTACTGCACCGCATTTAGAAAAATTATCTGATTTATTTCAGATAGAAACAAAACAATTAAAAAGAGAAAAATTAGATACTGACAACTTGCGCATTGCATGTGCATTTCGTGCA
>JAYTMI010000841.1:0-9292 GCA_043728625.1 Saprospiraceae bacterium
GCGGCTATACTCAATGTGCCAATCATCATGGTTGCCACGTATTTCAATATTTTTGTCACTGTCGAGCGTTTTTTATTGAAAAAAAAATATGGTTTGTTTGCGTTTTGCTTAGGGGCAAGTATTTTAGTATTTGGGCTATTACGCCGTATCGTCAATTTTTACTTTGTTTTAAAGGTGCTCTATCCTGAAAAGGCAACGAATTTGTACTTTATACCCAAATTGACGATAGATGCAGTCAATGTTCATCTGTTTGTCGGTCTTGGTGCGATGATTTACTTTGTAAAGAAATGGGCTGAACAACGCCATATCAATGAAGAGTTGATGAAAGAAAAAGTGGCTGCCGAATTGTCATTGCTGAAATCGCAAGTGCAACCCCATTTTATTTTCAATACTTTGAACAATATATATATGTTGTCGCTAAAAAAATCGCCTCAAACGAGCGATATGATTTACCGTCTCTCGGCTTTGTTGAGCTATATGTTGTACGATACAAAACGTCCATTTATTGAAATTGAAAAAGAAATAGATTATGTGAAAAATTATATAAATCTTGAAAAAATCCGCTATGGCGAGCATCTTGATGTGCAATTGAATGTCTTTAACAATGTTCGAGGTGTGAAAGTGACCCCTTTATTATTTCTGCCTTTGGTCGAAAATGCCTTTAAACACGGTGTTAGCAATGCGGTTGAAGATTCTTGGATACATATTGATATATCTCTCAAAAAGAATATTTTAGTTTTTAAGATAGAAAATAGTGTTATCAAAGAAAAAAATGTCTCAAATGGCTTTGGCAATGGCATAGGTTTAGAGAACTTGAAACGTCGCCTTGAAATATTGTATCCGAATCGGCATGAATTGAAGGTCATGAATGATGATTGTTCTCATTTAGCCACTTTAAAAATTCATTTTGATACGATTACTGAGGGGGGGCTGCCTGATAAAAAAATGAGTAGTCCTAAAGTGAAAACTGAATTAACCAGTCAAACGCTTTTTGCTGTCAAGAATTTATTTGTATTTTTGAAATTCTAAACGGAATGGTGAATGGCGAATGTTGAATGGTGAATAAAATTTCACCATTCACCATTCGCCATTCACCATTCCCAAAAACAACTTTTGCTATGAAAATTAAATGTCTTGTTGTTGACGATGAACCTCTGGCAGCCGAACTGGTTTCCACGCACATCACTAAAACGCCTGGGTTGGAGCTTGTGGGTACTTGTGGCAATGCCATTGAAGCCTTCTCCATTTTGCAGCGCGAACCGATTGACCTCCTTTTTTTAGACATCCAAATGCCGCGTATGACGGGCTGGGAATTGCTCCGAAACTTGCCAACAAAGCCCTACGTGGTTATTACGACTGCTTACCGAGAGTATGCGCTCGATGGTTACGAATTCGATGTGTTAGATTTTTTGTTAAAACCCATTACGCAAGAACGTTTTATGAAAGCGGTTGATAAATTTCATCTGCGTAAATCTATGCCGATTGAAGTACCCCCCTCAGTAGGTGACAGCTACGAACAGGCGTATAAGTACTTCAAAGTCAATAGAGAGATGAAAAAGGTTTTCTTGAAAGACATACTCTATATCGAAAGCCTAAAAGATTATGTGCGCATCAAAACGGATAAAGAATCGCTCATTACCTATCAACGCATCAGTTATTTGGAAGAAAAATTGCCCGAAGATAAGTTTTTAAGGGTGCATAAATCGTTTATTGTCGCTGTGGATAAAATAGCCGCTTTGGGAGCTAATACAGTGAAAATCAAGGATAAAGAGATACCAATTGGTCGTAATTACAAAATGAATGTAACGAAACTGACTTCTGCAGGACAATGATTTGTTTGGCAACAACGACCATTAATCATTTGGATATTTGGGTAAACGTATTGCCCAAATATTTGATATGCCGAACTAATTTCCCAAAAAAATATCATCTTTGTATGGAAAATTAAAAGACTACGCATCATAGTAGCAGAGAGCAAATGACAGACGTTGATAGAGCACATTTGAATATTATCTTTTCATCAATTAAATAAAAATACTCATTTAATAGTCAGAAACGAAAACCTATTTACAACAGCCAATTCTTACCAAAATCGTTTAATTATTTTTTTTAACTAAAAGAGAGAAAAATACTGAGGGATACCTTTTGACCTCAATTGCTATGTTTTGTCTCAATGTTTTGACTATCAGTCAATTACACAAACCGAACTTTAAAGTATGAAAAAAACGAACAAACTTTGGTCTGTTGTTTTCCTTTTTGTTATTCAAGTGTTACAGGCGCAACCTGAGTTGCGACGTATTGCTTACCTCATAGGCAATTCCGTTTACGAAGACGACACTGAACTCTACAATCCCGTCAACGATGCCAACGATTTGGGGCACAATCTAAGAGATTTGGGCTTTGAAGTGCATCAATTTGAAAATGTCAATCTCGCTGATTTTCAACGTGTACTGAATGTATATGGCAGAGATTTGAGTAAAGACCCTGAGCATACGGTCGGACTATTTTTCTATGCAGGTCATGCGATGCAAATTGAAGGGCGCAATTTTTTGATGCCGACGGATGCCACAAATTTTGAAGACGCGGACGAGGCTGAAGAGGTGTGTATTACGCTCGATTCAATACTGGAAACGCTTAATAAGGCACATAACAAGATGAATATTGTCGTTTTGGATGCTTGTCGTAACAATCCTTTTCGCTTTGACAACGGATATGTTACTAAACGCAATATATCTGGTTTGGCTGCCGTCGAAGCCCCCGTTGGTACTTTGATTGCTTACTCGACATCGCCGGGCAGTGTTGCTCTTGATGGCGATGGTTTGAACGGACTTTACACGCAGGAATTGATAAAAGCGATTCACATACCCGATTTGACGATAGAACAAGTGTTCAAAAAAGTCCGAACACAGGTAAAAGAAATCAGCGATGGCGAGCAAATTCCGTGGGAAAATTCGTCTTTAGAATCTGAATTTTATTTCAAGCGTAATCCACAGGTGATGGTCACTGCGAAAGGTGTTTATTTGGCATCTACAAACGAAAATTTGCCTTTGCCCGAGCGGTATGCACGCGATATGTGTGGGTGTATGACAGGTTTGGTAACATTGGTAGAAAAAATAGATATGATGCCGAGCCAATTGGCACCCGAAACGGCTCGTCGTTTAGCAGAAGATAAAGAAACAGCTATTCAACAAAGCGAACGCTGCATAAAAACAGCAACGCAGGATTATTTGAAACGTGTCACGCCTGAAATTGACCGCCAAACGATGAATACCTTGGAGCGTATTTGTCCAAAAGTTCATCAGTTTATGATGTCTCGACAATAGATAATTGATTCATTTTTATTGTGTTATGTATCGTGATTTGTCAAATTCACGACACACTCCTTATGCTCTGAATACACTAAAATATACTTCAAACAATCCTGTTTGACAAAACTTACACCAAACCAAACTCTTAGAACCCTTATTTTTCAAAACGATGGGAGCCCTTTTTTTTACAAAAGGAGCTTCTTGATAAACCGAACAATCATGAATGTTTTCAGATTGACTAAGCGCAGCGTAGTCTCAAACTCGTCGTTTTCAAAGTCGAAAAACAAGAACAAATCATCTGTTTTAGGGCATTTTTTCACACCTTTTTTTGAAAAAAAAGGGCATTCTTTTTATGCCTTTTTCAAATCGTCTTCACGGGCTTATACCTCTTGGAGCGAGGATTGGAAACCGTGGCTCATATCGTTGTGGATATCTTTGAGGAGAAAAATGTCTCCCACCATGTGGCTCATACGCGATACGGTAGGGATACTTGTCACCCATGTAAAAGCAACGATATTGCTGTTTTTATGGCATGTGCGTTATAAAATGGGCATTTTTTTTATGCGTTTGAGGAGGGATTTGCCTTCTTTTTTGAACCATATTCGTCTTAAAATAATACACTTTTTGGTTCTATTGCAGATGGGGCTATCTCCTATTTCGAAACCGATAAATAGTAAAATAGGAAAATTGATGGCGTATAGCGTTAAGGCATTATCTCCTATTTTAGTGCCAGTCAACAATAGAATTGGCGTGATTACAAGTCAGGGTAAGGCGATATTATTGCCAATTTCAGCCCCAGTCAACAATAAATTAGCGATTTTTACCCCCGCAGTAAAAAAGCATTTTTGGCAGCAAAAAGCGACATTTTTCTCTTTTTTTGTAACATTTTGGCAATTATTAAGGAGGCAATCGCTTGCTACAAATTTTATAGGTTTATCTGTTATTGTTATATGTAGTTTGGCTTATGTCAAAAGAAAAGAAGACATTTTGCAACATCAAGTCAAATATGGTTTTAGTTTTAAAGACTATCATGTGAACGAAAATGAAATGAAAAAAGGCGATGCCGTTTATACCATGCTCATAAAATTAGGTTTGACTTATCGTCAAACGGATAGTCTTTTGGCTGTTGTTAAACCGAGCTATGATTTTGAAAAAATACAAATTGGCAAGCCTTACACGACTTTGATAAGCAAAGGCTTGCAAAATGGCACAGCTTATTTAGTTATTGAACCCGACCCAAAACGATATTTCGTTTTTGATTTAGGAATCCCCTCAGTAAAAGAGGTCAAACGAGCTGTTTCCGTCCGTGAATTTCAGACAGGTGGCATGATTCGAGAAACGCTTTACAATGCGCTTGTTGAAAGCGGTATCAGTCACACGTTAATTGAAATGGTACAAGAAGCTTTGGAAAATAAAGTTGATATAAAACAATGTACTGACGGTGAAGAATACAAGCTGATTTGGGAAGAAGAGCTGATTGAAGGGCAGTCTGTGGGTATTGAAAAACTAACATGCGTTTATTTCAGAGGGCTAAGTCTGCCAGAACCTATCCATGTTTTTTATTACAACAACGGTTTAGCAAGCGGCTGGTTCGACAAAGAAGGCTTGCCTACGCGTGGTGGTTTTCTGAGTGAACCTGTTTTAAACAGTACAGTAACGTCTCGATTTAGTTGGCGACGAAAGCACCCTATTTTGGGCTATCGCCGTCCGCATCTCGGAACGGACTATGCCGCCCCACGAGGCACGCCGATTATGTCGGTTGCCGACGGGGTGGTTGAAGAAGCAAAATTCCGCTTGGGCAATGGGCGATATGTTAAAATAAGACACAACCCGCCTTATGAAACCGAATATTTACACATGAGTCGTTTTGCAGAAGGTATTGAACGAGGTTCATGGGTCAACAAAAAGCAAATCATCGGTTATATCGGCATGTCGGGTCTGGCAACTGGTCCACACGTTTGTTTTCGACTTTGGAAAAACGGCAAAGCTATTGACCCTTTGACTGAACGTTATTTTACAGAAGCGGACAACGTTCAATTTCAAAAAATGGTTACAGAAAAGATGGTTCAATTAGATAAAATACCTATGCTGAATTATAGTTATTGACCGTATGTGCGCACTATACACAGCGGATACTTTTAAAGTACCCGCTGTGTGTATGATGCTAATTTTCAAATATTTATGAACAAATTTATTTAAAAATTCAATTTATACATTATGAAAAATTACATAAAATGGCTGTTTACAGCTCTGCTATTCCTATGCCTTGTGGTAACTTTACCTGCTCAAAAACAGGTCAACAATCCTGATGAAATATTTTTAGATACATCGGGCAAATATGCTGTTCATTATCAGCCGCAAAACATTCAAAATAAAAGCGGCAAAATAGAGAAAGACCTCATTGACGTAGTTGTAGATGCCGCGATTGAAGGATGGGACGCCATTTTTGAAAAAGATCGTCCGAAGGTGATTTATAATGCTTTTGATATTGGTGTGGACACAATTTTTGAAAAAGAAAAACCCATCTCACCGGCCTTGTTATCTATGAAAAACCGGGTCGTTCCAAAGGTGGTAGAAGCACCGATGCCTGTTTTTGAGAAACAAGAAATGACAGTTAAGTTTGAAAACGGCCAGTTTGTGCCGATTGCAGCTAAAAAAGATTCAGTTGAAAAGGTAGGAAAAGGAATCGTTGAAAGCGCATTCAAAATGGATGTCGTTGATTTTGATGAATTAGACCTCGATTTCTTCAAAAGTAATTCATTTGTTTACAACAACGAGGTTTATCATCGTGTGTCAAAGGAAGAATTTGAAACAGAGGAATACAAGAAGCCGCGCATCAAAACGCCCCCCCGCCCCAAAGGGGAGCTTGCACCAACGACCCCCTCAGTAAAAGAGGTGAAAATAACATCAAATGAGCAGTTTGTTGATTTGTATGAAGATGCAGCCCTCGACGGAGAAAGGTATGGTGTGCCTTATTCAATAACCATGGCACAAGGCATTTTGGAGAGTCGTGGCGGTCGGTCACGCATGGCTATCACTCTTAACAATCTGTTTGGCATAAAATGCAACGGTGGTAGATGTCAAAAAGACGGATGCAATCATGGATACTATACAGACGACAGAAAAGATGAAACGTTTGAGCGTTACCCTTCATACGAAGCCTCGTTCAAGCGCCACATTAAATTTTTCCTCGATAATGATAGATACAATAAATGCCTTTCATGCGGCACAGACGATACAGAATGTTGGTTATATCGTTTACAAAAGAGTGGTTATGCAACGGATAAGATGTATGATTACAAGTTGGCTGAAATCATAAACCGCTATAAACTAACGACTAAGCCTATTCGTTATGATAGAAAGAAAGTAGCCGAACGCCTTAGAGTTAACCAATAAAGAGCGACAAAAGGAAAGAGGGATAGAATTGTGCGGATTATAGATATTGGATATTAAATCTTGGGTTTTCAAAGTTTTTTACCTGTTTTAAACAAAATATTTTAAATGCAGACAAAGGCTTTGATGACATATTGATTTAATATCCAATTGTTATTTTTTTTCCAACAAAACAACTTTTTTTGTATTTGAGAAATAATGACTACTTTGTGCCCTGAAAGAAAGACAAACGATAGCGAAGCATATACCAATTTTAGACCAACACTTCCAGTATCTTATTCTGCTGAAAATTCCTTTTTCACCATCGCCTCATCGCCTCCCGAACTCGGAGATGTTGGTTTAAACGTATGACAAACTCTATGAAAAAAGTCTTTACAATCGTCCTTATGGGCTGTTTATCACAGCCTATGCAAGCACAGTTTTTTATTGAAGTCGGTGCCAATGCACAAGTGTTGGTTTTCAAAGTCAAAGAATCGCCTGCGTTGGGCGCGATTTCTGAATTAATTACCATGAGTGGCGGCAACCCCAATACAGCCTTGCCCAAGCGCATACAATCTCGGACAATTGCGCCCAAAATCAATATCGGCTATCGGATTCTTTTTGATGAATTTAACGTTCTTCTTTCGGCGGGAACGAGTCAGGATGTCAGTAATTCTTTTCGCTTACGCGGGACTGCAGCCGTTGGCGGCAAGACTTATCCGTATCCAGAATCGTTTAGCGCACGTATTAGAGGATACAAAACATCAGAAGATTCAGGTTTCAGCTACGGGGGCGAGTTTTGTTTTGACAATCAAAAATCTGAAATGCTTTTGGCAAACAGTAATATTGACCCGAAAACCATAGGCTTATTAAATCAAATCAGTAGCGATATGAATTTACTGGGCAATGGTTCGACACGTTATATGCAATTGAATGCTCTTTTAGGTTGGCAAAAATCAAAAGATAACTTTGAGTTGGGTGTTTTTGGACTTGTCGGCATTGTTGGTAAATCATTTGGTGGGCAGTTGGATATGAAATTGCGGTATTTTTTGGGCAAAAGTTTGAAAGTGAAAAATAATATTCACGTGCTCTAAGAGGACGATAAGTATTTAAGGTATTGATTTTCAATGTCTTGTGTTTTTCAGTGGACTGGAAAGTGATAAGGTGGTTACAAACTTGAGTTTAAATCACCCTATTAGTCTTTTTTTAATTTTATGAAAAAAATAAAACCAAACGTTTTGAAATTCTAAAAACCCACTTATCTTTGCCCCGCGAAACCCCAAAGGGGGTTTCAAAGTTGAAAAAACGGAGGCTTGGCAGAGCGGTCGATTGCAGCAGTCTTGAAAACTGCCGTACCTGAGAGGGTACCCGGGGTTCGAATCCCTGAGCCTCCGCTTCTTGGTCATTCGTTATTAGTAAATCGGTTATTGGTTTTAGATATAAGCGTTATCCATAACGAATAACCAATTTACGAATAACGAGTAACCAAATATGGACTTGGTAGCTCAGTCGGTTAGAGCGTCGGATTGTGGTTCCGAAGGTCGTGGGTTCGATCCCCATCCTTGTCCCTTCCACAAAAAACGGGATGTCGTGTAAATGACATCCCGTTTTTTTATTTGCTAAAAATTAATTTTAAACAAATATACCCTTTGTTTCCAACTTAAATTCTGCCAAAACACTAACTTTTTGTATCAATACTTCAAAGCCTTATAGAAATCCCCTTCTCCTTTAAATAACCTTTCAAATCCAAAATCTCAATTTCTTTGAAGTGAAAAATACTCGCTGCCAAAGCTGCGTCCGCATACCCCTCAGTAAAAGTATCATAAAAATGCTCCATATTGCCAGCACCGCCTGAAGCGATAACAGGTATGGAAACCGATTTTGACATCTTTGCCAAAGCCTTATTAGCAAAGCCTTGCTTCGTGCCGTCATGATTCATGGATGTGAATAGTATCTCACCTGCGCCACGCTCGGTCACTTCTTTTGCCCAATCAAAAAGGTCTATGTCGGTTGGAATGCGACCACCATTTAAATAAACTTTCCAATCACCCCCCTCAGTAATTTTAGCATCAATAGCCACCACAAGGCATTGAGAACCAAAGGCTTGTGCAATTTCATTAATCAGGTCAGGACGGCGAACGGCTGCCGAATTGACAGAAACCTTGTCCGCACCCGCCTCTAAAAGACGTGACACATCTGCAACAGATGAAATGCCACCCCCCACAGTAAAAGGAATATTCAAGTTCTGTGCAATGCGTGTGACGAGTGCTGCAAAGGTCTTTCGTTGTTCCACCGTCGCCGTAATATCAAGGAAAACGAGTTCGTCAGCACCATGTTCGGAATACCATTTGCCGAGTTCAACGGCATCACCAGCGTCTCTAAGGTTTTCAAAATTAATGCCTTTGACGGTACGTCCATCTTTAATATCAAGGCAAGGAATAATGCGTTTTGCAAGCATAGTCTTTGTAATGATGAAATATGAATGATGAAATATGAATAGGTTATCAAAACGCAAAAATCCGACGGTTTTCTCAGAAACCGCCGGATTTTGTCCATAAATAATTTATTTGCGAATTGTGAGCAAAGAAGTAAAATCATAAATAACTGATAAT